>PUOI01000528.1 GCA_003552765.1 Candidatus Hydrogenedentota bacterium
ACCGAGATTTCCAGCGGTCCCCGCCGGACCGGCGCCGTTGTTGCGCTGATGGAGCTTTCTCCAGCCTGCGTCCACCAGATGCCCGCGGCAAGAACCGCCACGGCGGCGATGCCGCCCTTCCACAGCCAACCGCGCTGCTTGGCCTTGGCGCGAGCGGCGGCGGAGCCAAGGTTTTGCTTTGTATCGTTGTTCGACATGATGTTGTCCTTCCACACCTTGTTAAGAGCCCTTGGTAACAAGTGGTGCGCACCGCCCGCGTGGTGGCGCGTCTGTTGTGCTGGCGAACATGGCTCCCCGCCGCACGAAGCCTTGGAGTGAAACCATGCGTTTCGCTTGCATGTCCGTAAGTCCTTGTTTCGGCATCCCCATGTCCTTACTAACGGGACACGTGACCAGAATGTAAACTAGGCTAGGCCTAGAATTTCCCAAAATGGAGCACCTCGTCCAGTGCTCTCTTCAAGTGTGGCGTAACCTCGTCTTGTGGATAACCCAAAGCTATTATACTCACAAGGTTGTATTCCTTGGGAACGCCGGCCAAGGAGGCCACGTCCTCCGCATACGGCTTCTTGTCTCCAGCTATCCAACAGGAACCAATACCTGGAGCCGTGGCGCGCCCGGGGCGCCGCTTATTGGTGTCCGCTTATATTGCTCAAACTTTCTGCCCCTCTAAAAACGATAGCACAGCGTTAACATTGTCTAAGTTTTTCCCATAATCCACAACCTGGTAGCTTAGGGGTTCACTGGAAACTACAATATTGGTAGTACTTTCAGTGTTTTCTGTTAATTTAAAAGACACTGTGTCTCCAAAAGTGTCCCACGTTATACCTGTTTTTGCGGTTACAATTCCGTTGCTATAATCCGTTGTTACTATTTCAGGCTTTTTTAGCTTCTCCAATGATTTAATACACAGTTCGTAAGCTGTGTCGTAAGATACGGGTATCTCAATTTCTTTTGATTGCTTGACGTTGTAATCCTCTTCTGAACCACCTGAAGCTTTTCGTTTTACTGATATAATGTGCCAAGATCCGAGTATTCCTGCCATAAAGCCACCAAAAAGTATCCCTGCAGCCAAAGCTAAAACCAATATACGAACAGGTGAGGCATCTAAACGAAAATACCAATAAAGACCCATAAACACACCAAAAGGAACGCCAGCCCTCAAAAACAACTCAATAAGCTTTTTTTGCATAACTTTTGGCATGGTATATCTCCTAACCAGTCGGATTTCATGCCGGATTACGGACCGGTTGATCCCCACGTGCATGGGGACCTTCACAGTCAAGGCCTAGAACCATGGTTTGCGCTTGCATGTCCACGCGTCCTCGTTTCGATACACTCACATCCTTAAACAGAGACGTTAAGCGTTTAGAGAAGCCAGGCAACGCCTAGAACTTCTCAAAATGGAGCACCTCGTCTACTCCTCTCTTGGAGTGCGACGCAACCTCGTCTTGTGGATAGCCCAAGGCTATTATGCTTACAAGTTTGTATTCCTCGGGGGCTCCGACCAAGGAAACCACTTCTTCCGCATACGGTTTCTTGTCTCCGGCCACCCAACAGGAACCTATGCCCAAAGCCGTGGCCGCCAACAGCATATTCTGGGTAGCTGCGGCGCCATCTTCCAAATAGTACTTGGTTTCTTTACACAGAACCACTATCGCTGCGGCGGCA
Source organism: Candidatus Hydrogenedentota bacterium (assembly GCA_003552765.1). GTDB lineage: Bacteria > Hydrogenedentota > Hydrogenedentia > Hydrogenedentales > SLHB01 > SKRY01. The sequence continues at coordinate 1,669 of PUOI01000528.1, forward strand.
TCTCTGAGAAATCTGGCGTTTTCGCCAAGAGAGGCTAATGTGCTCAGTGTGTTCTTGTCCGTGATCGCGACGAACTCCCACGGCTCCACGCCTCTGGCGCTAGGCGCCAGCCGACCGGCTTCGGCGATTTTCGTCAAGTCATCCTTGGCGATGGGTTGGTCGCTATAGCTTCTTACCGTAGTGCGTTTTCTTATGGCCTCAAATAACTCCATACTTCAGATCTCCTAGTACTTCGCCAGTCCTCACATTGTGAGTAGTATCGATTCGGTGCATCTTATCCGTAAGGTGGCGCGGTCTTCCGGCCCATGATTCATGGCCTGGAAGGCCATGCCACCTCCTCGCGAGTTCACCTCGGCGGTCAACAAGTATAGGCTTGGGGCGCTCTCGTACGGCCAATACGTTTCCGCCATCAGGGTCAAGTTAAACCGCAGGGCCACCGCCGCCCTGGGGCGGACCGGGCGCGTCTTGCTGCATGTCCATGGGATCGCCCTCTTGATCGTCCTCGGCGTCCTCGGCCTCTTCTTCGGCTCCATCGGGACGCGGCGGCTGCAGCAACACTTCCTCGCCTTCTTCTAGTCCCTGTTCGATGTGGATGAAACGGTCGTTGTACGCGCCCGCTTCGACGGGCCGCGCGGCCGCTTGTCCGTCTTCCACCACATAGACAAAGCGCTGGCCGCCGCCATGGGACACCACGGCCTGTATCGGCACATAGACCACGTCATCCAACTCGTTGACGATGATCTCCACTTCGGCCGTCATGCCAGGGCGGAACCATTCATAGGAGCCGTCGATGCTCACAGTCGTGGGGAACAGCCGTATATCGGGATTGAGCCAGCGGTGGCCGGAGTCCGGCACAAGCGCGACGCGGGTCACTTCGCCCGTCAGGACTTCGTCCGAGTAGGCGTCCACCCGTATTAACGCGGGCTGCCCCACGGCAAGACGGTTGACCTCGGCTTCATGCACGTCCACCTCGACAGCCATGTGGTTCATGTCCGGGATGGTCAGGATCTCCTGACGCTCCCGCACTTCGGTGCCTTCCTCGATGAGGTCGCCATCGCCGCCGCGGCCATCGCCTGTGGCATACACTACTAGCCCTTCGCGCTCGGCGGGAATGACACTGGCTTCAATTTGCTCTTCCAGCTCTTCCACCCGCTGCTCCTGCATCTCATACCGCGCCATGCGCGAACGCAACTGGGCCTCGGCTTGGGCGGTTTCCGCGGCGGCCCGGCGGCGGGTGCGCTCCAGCTCGCGGTGGGCCTGCTGATAATCGGAGACCAAGTCTTCGAGTTCTTGCGGGAACTCGTAATTCACGAACAGCTCTCGTTGGGTTTGCCTGGATTCAAGATCAATTTCGCTGCGCTGGAGAGACAGGCGATCCTGCTCTTCCTCCGCCGACGTTACAAATCCCTCCTCGGCCAACTCCACAGTCCATTCGTACTCCGTCTCGTCCTGGCTCAGCTCTTCCTCGGCCATGGTGATCTCCGAGTCAAGATCGCGCAGATTCTGTTGTGCCGAACCGCCCAGCCGGGCGTCGTCCAGCAGACTCTGGTACTCGAGGTCCATCTCGAACTGGGGTTCTTCGGCGTCAAAGTCCTCGGGAATCGGAAGGGTGTCGTCCGCATCAATGTCTTCCACGTCGATATCCCCGACGTCCAAGTCTTCGACATCCATCTCGCCGGCGCCGTTATCCACGGTGGGGTTGCCGCTCGAAGCAGGGTTGCCCCCATCGGCCGCCGCCAGAAAATCGCGCTCTTCCCGTTCGCGCACTTGCGCCAAAACTTCTTCGCCGATCTCGTCTCCGAGATACTCGTAAACGTCCATCTCGGTGAACATCAGGTTGAGTTCGGCGTCGTGAATGTCGCTTTCGTTTTGGCTCAGGGTGATGGCGTGCTGTTCTTGCGCCTCGGTAAGCGAGGCCAAGTCATTCTCGTACTCGATTTGTTGCTGGGTTAAATCGTCTTCGAGTTCGGAGGAGTCAAGCTCCACCAGCGTCAACTCGTTTTCGATGTCTTCCTCGGTTACCCGGTAACCCTCCTCGACAATGTCCAGGATGGTGGCCTGTCCTTGCACTTCGGAACGGATCTCTTGCGCTTCGGTGGACTCGGCTTCGCCGCCTTCCGTCACGCTAATGCGCAGAAGACCCCGTTGCGCTTCAAACGTAGTGGCGTCCAACGCGGTTTCACCCGGCCGGGTCAGCCAAAAGACCGCCACCAAAAGGGCCAGCAAGGCGGCCCCAATTTTCAGATACCGTGTTACAGAGTTGGTTTGTGAGTGGCGTCGTGCTTCAGATTTGCTCGACATGATCAACTTCCTCCCACTGGCCATTTTCCTTGATGTGCAGCAAACCCAAGTCACGCCAGAACGACAGGCGCGACAAGGTGTGATTGATAAGCGCGGCGGTAAGCGAATTGCGCGCGGACACCAAGTCGTTTTGCGCGTCGATTTGGTCCAAGGTCGTTGCCCGGCCGGCCTCGGCCAGCAACTCCTGCTCGCGCACGCGGCGTTCGTTCACCTCCACGCCGATTTCCCGAATGTCATAACTCCGTTCGGCCTCTTCCAGATCCCGAAATGCCCGGCGTACGTCCAACTTGATGTTGTCCTCGGCCAATTCAAGACTGCGCAACGCGCGCTCGTAACTGATGAGCGCGGACCGAAACGCGTTGCGCTCCGACTTGCGATCCAGGGCGGGGTCGAAGTTAAGTCCCGCGCGCCAGGTCATGCGCCGGAAATCCAAGCTATCCCAGGTGTCATCGCCCGGGTTGCTGGGCACGTCGGCGGCCAATCGGGCGTCAAGGCGGGGCTGGAGGGCGTCCACGGCCACATCCACCCGCCGGGCGGCATCCTCGACCTCATCCCGATCGGTGTAGAAATCAAGGCGGGAGGCCAGCGCCACATCGACCGCGTCCTGCATGCCGATTTCAGGCTTAATCAAACCCGTCTCGCGCAATTGCTCCAACTCCGTATCGTCAAGGACGATGTCGGCGTCCGTGGACAGGCCAAGCTGCATCTTGAACTGGTCCAACGATGCGCGGTACGACAACACGGAACTGGTCCATGAGTCCTCCGCGCTCAACTCGGCCTGCACGCTACGGCCGAGATCCGTCTCGGTGAGACGTCCAGCCTCGGCCAAGGCGCGCTGCCGCTCGGCCCCCTGCAAGAAGGACTGATAGCCCAGCCAGTTATTGCGGGCCGTGTCGCGGCTCTGCAGAACGCGGTAATAATCGCCCGCGATTTGAACCGCAAACTCTTGACGGAACCGGGTGAAGTCGCGCAAGGCGTAGAGCATGTTTCGCTCGGCTTGCTTGAGGGCCTCATCGGCCACGCGCTGGCCCCGCCCACGCAACAAAGGCTGCTGGATGGTGGCGGCCAAAGCGGACGATGTGGCGGTGCGCGGATCGCCCGTCATAAAACGCAAAAAGTTCGTCGTAAGGTCCGCGGCAATGCTTGCCCCGCCGCGGATGAGCATGTCCGCGCCGACGTCGGCCCCGCCGGACACGCGGCGCTCATCCACTATGACGGTGTCGGGCTGGTGTAGGCCGGATGCCCGGCCAGCCGATTCCACCACCTGGCTGTACCGGGTCAAGACCTCGCTCGG
>PUOI01000387.1 GCA_003552765.1 Candidatus Hydrogenedentota bacterium
AAAAGCCCAAGTCCATGATCACGTACATGGGCAGCACAAAGGAAGTGGCCGGAAACCGGACCGAATTCGGCAAGACGGTGGCGCAAATCCTTCAAGACAGGGACCCCGCCGAGCGCCGGAATCACGTGTTCGTCATCGACAGCGACCTCGAGGGCTCCACGGGCATCAAGGCCATCCACGAAGCCTGTCCCGATGTCTACGTGATGGGCGGCGTCATGGAGCGCGGCAACCTCTCGGCCGCCGCGGGCTTTGGTTACGAGAAGGGCCGTCAGGGGATCTTTTCCACCTTCTCGGCGTTCATGGAGATGGTCGTTTCCGAAATCTCCATGGCCCGGCTCAACGAGAGCAACCTGCTCTGTCACTTCTCGCACGCCGGCGTGGACGAGATCGCGGACAACACCTGCCACTATGGCCTGAACTTGTTCTTCGGCGACAGCAGCCCGGTGGAAGTCAGTAAAGACACGCGGCTTTATTTCCCCGCCGACGCGCATCAGCTAAGGTCGCTCGTACCGGCGATCTTCGATGATCCGGGCGTTCGCTTTGTCTTCACCAATCGCTCCAAAGTACCGTTCATCTTGACGGAAGACGGCAAAGAGTTCTTCGCCCCCGAGAATGGCTACAAGTTTGCCCGGGACAAGGACGAGGTCATCCGTGAAGGAAGCGCGGGCTATGTGGTGTCGTACGGCGAAATGCTCTATCGCTCCTTGGACGCCGTGGATCGGCTTCGCCAGGAGGGCGTGGACGTGGGCCTGATCAATAAGCCAACGCTAAACGTCGTGGACGAGGATGCCCTGGCCCGTATGGCCGAGACGCCCTTCGTACTGACCGTCGAAAGCCAGAACCGGCACACCGGCCTTGGCATGCGCATGGGAACGTGGTTCCTTGAACGCGAACTCACGCCCCGGTACGCCCACCTCGGCGTGACGAAGGCGGGCGCCGGCGGACTGGCCGAGCATGTCTTCCATCAAGGCATGGGACCGGAAGACATCAAGCGCAAGATCCTCTCCTTGCACGAATAATCCCATCGACGCGGCCGGGGCGCTCCGGCCCGTCTCTGATCTTCAAACCCGCCCTTCAGGCTCTCTTGCCTGGAGGGCGGGGGCGTGTTCCGGTGCGCGGCGCCATAACCCGGTTCGAGACGGCTGATCATGCTTACGCACAGCGCGCTTTTTGGGGTAGGACTAATTCTTCTCGCCGTGGGGGCGGAAGGGGTGGTCCGGGGCGGCTCGCGGCTGGCCGCGCTTTGGCGGGTGTCGCCCTTGGTCATCGGACTCACGATCGTCGCCTTCGGCACGAGCGCGCCCGAACTGGCCGTGAGCGTCAACGCCGCCATTCATCACGATGGCGGGCTGGCCTTGAGCAACGTGATCGGCAGCAACATCTTCAATGTGCTGGTCATCCTTGGGGTCGCGGCCCTCATCACTCCAATGACCGTGCGAGCCGCCGTTATTCAGCGTGAAGTCCCCATCATGCTCGGCGTATCCGTGCTTGTGACCTTCCTGGCGTGGACCTTCGGCCGCCTCGGCCGGGCGGAGGGCGCGCTGTGCTTGTTGCTCCTTGTGGTGTACCTCGTCTTCAGCTACTGGATGGCCCGCCGCGAACCGGAGGGCGCCAACGAGGAATACGCCAGCTTCCTACGCCGGACGGAACGGCCTTCCTTGGCGCTCAACGCCGTGTTTGTTGTTGGCGGCCTCGTCTTGCTTGCGCTGGGTGGAAACGTGCTGGTGGACTCGGCCGTGTTCATGGCGCGAGCATGGGGGGTAAGCGAGCGCGTCATTGGTCTCACGCTGATCGCCGCGGGCACCTCCGTGCCAGAAGTGGCCACGGCCATTGCCGCCGCGCTCCGCAAGGAGATGGATATCGCCGTGGGTAACGTGATTGGCAGCAACATCTTCAACCTTCTTGGCATCGCCGGCGCGGCCGCCCTGATCGCGCCGATCGATGCGCATCCCGCCTTGCTCCGGGTCGACTTGCCCATCATGCTCGGCGTCTCCTTCGCCGCGCTTCCGATCATGCTTAGTCATCACCGGATCAGCCGCGCCGAGGGCGGTCTGCTCGCCGCGGCCTACGGGGTGTATCTCGCCTTCATGTTGCTCGCGCGCTAAACCATAGGCAAGTGGGCCTGAACGCGCCCCAGCAGCAGGCCAGGCCAAGCGAGACGCAGCCTTTGGCTTGCGTCATCCCCGCATATCATCACCGTCATACCCGCGAACGCGGGGATCCACACCACCTACAGTGAACAGCAGAACCCTATGGATTCCCGCTTACGGGGATTCATAGCCGGTCTTGTGCCACAACGCCTTAGCAGCTGCGGATAGCGTTTCTCAAAGCCGCGTGTTGGTAGCGTGGCGAATCCCCTTGCGGGAATGACGATAGGATGGTGCGTGTTGGGCTTCCGCCCCAAGTCAATGTGTGACAGCAACTTGTGCCCTATCTCTTCCCACCGGCGCCACACTGCCAAAAAAGAAAAGGGGCGCGCCGAAGCGCGCCCCCACGGTGTCAATGGGATGGGCTGGAACCGGCTTATTGTTCCTCAAGCACGTAGGGCTCGCGGTATTCGCGGCGCTGGAAGACGCGGTTCTCTTCCGTGTCGCTGTCGCCCGCGAGGTAACCGGTTTCCGGATCGAACTCAACCACCGACGTGACGCGGATGTCCTCGGCTTCGGTGTCGATCTCATTGCGGTCGAGATGCTCGAAGAAGCTATCCACTTGACCGGACCAGCCCTCGAAATCGGAGGCCAATGCGTTGAGTTCCGCCGGCGTAAACTCGCCTTGGTGCAGTTCTCCGACACGGTAGGCGACGTTGGCCATGTGGCACAGCGTGATCGAAGGCAGGATGGTTTCCACTTCACCGTTCAGGATGGTGCGATCATGCTCCCGCACCGCCTCGATGAAGTTCGCGAGATGACCGCCGCCCGCGTCGCCGCTAAACGATTCGATCTCGTTGCCGTCGGCGTCATAGGCTTCGCCGCCGCCGCGCCGTCCGGTGAAGTATCCGTTCTCGAACTGAAGCAGATAGCCCGTGCCCACACCCCGGTAGTTGCCGGTCTCGGGCATGTTGCGGACCTCGAATGTCACCGGACACACCTCGGTGTCGAAATAGTGGATGACCGTATTCGGCGTGTCGCCGCCGTCATTCCACAGAAGACGTCCACCCGCGGCCACGGCGCGGTAGGGAAGCCCACCGTAGTCGCGCAAGCCAATGTTATAGGCGTCATCAATGACATGTGGACCCCAGTTGCCGGTCTCGCCCGAGCCCGTGTTGAAGTCCCAGTGCCAGTCATACTGCAACTCATCGCGATACATGGGCTGGTCTTGGGCGGGTCCCAGCCAGAGGTCGTATTCCACGTGATCCGGCGGTTCCAAGGGTTCGTCCCGCAGGCCGATGGAGCCGCGGGTGCCGTAGCGCATGATCTTGACCCACTGAAGCTCGCCGAAGTCGCTGTTATCAAGGAACTCCTTGATTTCGGCCTGCATCGGATCCGAGCGCTGCTGGGTGCCGACCTGACAAATGCGGTCGTGGTTCCGTGCGGCGTTCAGGACCTGATAGGACTCCCATGTGTTATGAGAGAACGGCTTCTCTACATAGACATGCTTGCCCGCTTCCATCGCGTACACGGCCATCGGGGCGTGCCAGTGCACGGACATCGCCAGGACGACCGCATCAATGTCGTCCCGGTCCAGGGCGTCGCGGTAATCCACGTAGGCATCCGCCTCGGGCACGTTTTCGTGCGCCTGTTCAAGACGGTTACGGTCGGGTTCGACCAGGGCGGCAATCTGAACCCCGTCCATCCCGTGGAAGCGGTTGCCCAAACCGTTGCCTTGTCCGCCCAACCCGATGATGGCCAGCCGGATGTCTTCGTTGGCCCCAAGGACCTTCGGAGCCGAAAGTGCGTTGGGAAGGGCAAGCGCCGCGCCCGCGGCCAACGAGCCCTTCAAGAATTGACGGCGCGAAAAATTGCTCATCGTAGGTGTTTACCTCCTTAAGTGTGCCGTAGCTCGGCTTGGAACCCACTTTTCTTCCATAAGACTCTTGAAAGCAGTATAATCCCTTCTCCGCGTCAATGTAAAGCCCACGGGAGCAGCCCCAATTGCGGCGCCAGGGACGGGCTTGCATGGCCTCCGCCACCCGGCGCCGCCAACCCTTGCCCCGCATAAGGCGTTACCCTATACCAGATGCAACTCACCCGCTACATAGTGCTAACCATCTTAATCGGCCTCGCGGTTGCGGCGGATTCGGTCCCGCCCCCAGCCGAATTGCCGGATGTGCTCCTAGAGCCGCCGCCCAACGCCAGCCTGTCCGCCGATGGAATCCGGAGGGCCAGGGAAGCGGGGGCAGCGGGATATATCCCGGCGGCTCCCGGTCAGCAGGCGGGCGAGGATTGGATACCGGAAACAGCGTATCGCGACGCGTTCCCGCGTGTCGCTCTTGACATGGACGTCCCCCACTTCGCGCCTGATTCGTTGAATGGAGAACTCATTGGAGACGAGGTTCTTAAAGGGCTTCCCGCAAACGCGGCGGGCGTTGTGCTGGACACGCAAGCCAGCGCCTTGGCCTATCATTTTCTCTGGGACGGGTACGCCTACGTGGATCATGACCGGCGTGACGTGGCCGAAAAAGCGGTGGCCGCAGGCCAAGAAGTTGGACGCCGTCTCGCCACCGCCTTGCCGGAGGGGGATTGGCTCGTTCTTGGCCTCCCGCCAGGCGAGAGCGGCCCCCTGTGGTGGCCGTTTTTCCGGGGGCTCGTCTCCGCAGCGCCTTCTGGCGGCCCGCGTCTGCACCTTATGCTGGACATCAGCCGCGAAGACGCGGCATTGGCGCCGTTGCAGCGCCTGCATGAACGCACGGAATCCTTCCTCAAGCTCCACCTCGGCGAAGACCTCTGGCGAATGTGGCGGCGCCAGGGAAACATCGGGTTCCGCCTCGCGTGCGAACCCAGCGATCCCGCCATGGAAGACGAGGACCGTGAGACAGACTTGGCCTTGTTCGCGGCTCGCGCGGCCAGCGGCCGCTATGTAATCGCTCATTCGCTGCCCTGGGAATGGGAACCCGCCAGCGCGCCTTTGGAGCCTGCCTCCATTGCCCTCAACGTGTCCGCTGGCGCCGTCCGGTTACCCAACAACATCACCTTCCGTACTCCATTGGAGTCCCACCAGCGCGTGGGCCAGGGCGAATACGCCGGAAAACCGGCCCTCGTATTCTGGTCCCCGGACGGCGCGGCGGCGCTGCTGTGGGAGGAATCCGCCG
>PUOI01000285.1 GCA_003552765.1 Candidatus Hydrogenedentota bacterium
ATTGCGACGTGTAGGCCTTGGTGGACGCCACGCCAATTTCCGGGCCGGCCTGCTGATAAATGACGCCATCGGATTCCCGCGCCACGCTCGAGCCCACGGCGTTGACGATGGAGGCGACCTTCGCGCCAAGGCTCTTGGCGATGCGGATGGCCTCCAGGGTGTCCGCGGTCTCGCCGGACTGAGAAACCGGAATCATCAGCGTGTTCGGCGGAACGATGGGATCGCGGTAACGGTACTCCGACGCAAGATCAAGCTCGACGGGCACCTTGGCGAACTTCTCGATGAGATACTTGCCCACCATGCCAGCGTGCCAAGCGGTGCCGCAGGCCACGATGACGACCTTCTCCAGCGCCTTCAGGTCGTCCGTATTGATGTTCATCTCGGCGAGACGGACCTCGTCGGAGCCCTCGTCCACGCGCCCGCGCAAGGTGTTCTGAATCACCTCGGGCTGCTGGTTGATTTCCTTGAGCATGAAGTGGGGATACCCCTCCTTCTCGGCGGCGGCATCGTCCCATTCAATGTGATTAACCTCGAGTTCGACCGGATTGCCCTGGATATCTTGGATCTGGTGGCCGTCCCGCCGGATTTCACAGACTTGGCCGTTGTCCAGGTAGAGCACCTGCCGGGTGAACTTCATGATGGCGGGCACATCGGAGCCGATGAAGGCCTCGCCGTCGCCCAGCCCCACGATCAGCGGACTGCCGTGCCGGGCCGCCACGAGCACATCGGGGTTGTCCTTGCAGACAACGCCGATGGCGTACGCGCCGTGCACGTCTTGGAGCGCGCGCTTGACTGCGGCGAACAGATCGCCTTGATAATACTTGCGGATGAGGTGCGCGATGGTTTCCGTGTCGGTTTGGCTCCGGAAGGTCACGCCATCGGCTTCGAGTTGCGCCCGGATTTCCTGGTAATTCTCGATGATCCCATTATGGACCACGGCAATTTCCATGTTTTGATCAAAATGAGGATGAGAATTGGCCTCACTCGGCACACCATGCGTCGCCCAGCGGGTGTGGCCAATACCAAGCTTGCCGCCGAGGGGCCGCGCCTCAAGCTTCTCGTCAAGAAACTTGAGCTTGCCCAAGCTTTTGATGCAATCCAGGCGTCCATCGTTCACCACGGCGACTCCGGCCGAATCGTATCCCCGGTATTCCAACCGGTGTAGCCCGGTCATAATCACATCGACGGGGTTCTTATCCCCGATATATCCCACAATTCCACACATATCACCTCTTCCTTATCTTTGTTGAATTCGTTGCTTCGAATAACCCGCGGCGGGTTCCCAACGCGGGGCGCCCCAAGGAGCGCTCACGCTGAGGATACGCTGGAGAGCGTCCTGGCCGGCGCCATCGCCCCATATTGCCCCACGCCGCCGGATGCAAACTCTCCTGGGGAAAAACTCGAGAACGCATTGAGGGGAGCCACTAGTAAGTGAAACAGAGCATAGCAGAAGCGGGGTCCAAAACGCAATTCTGCGAATCAAGCTATGTGAGCATTCCGTTGAAACGCACGCCCTTTGCTGCGCTCTGAGAGTGGTGTGCAGGCCGCCTTTTAGCACCCACCCCAAGCCCGTCGGCTGTTGTCAAAATTCCCCGTCTTACATTGGACACGTTCGCGTCGTTTCTTGTACTGTAGAGATGGGCTTGTAGCTACAGCCGTAGAGCCATCCGGTGGGGGTCGCCGGAAGATACGGATCCGCCCCTGCAGATCAGAATGATTTATGTTTAAGGAAAAAAAGAACCTGCTCCGGCAGGGTTAAGTAACTCAACGTGAAAGGATTGGATAGTATGTCCCAGCTTTTTGCAAGTTTGTGTGCTCCTTTCCGCCGGCATGCCATCGTCGTGGCGAGCGCCGTAGCGGTGATCGCGCTGATGATGGCGGCGGGCTCGGCCGGGGCAAGCCCGGATACACCTGTCCCGGAGGATACCCCCGAGGCGTTGCGCAGGACGGTTGAGGACGCAGTGGACAAAGTCAAACCCGCCCTTGTCCGCATCCAGGTCGTGACTCTACGCTACCAGGATGGCCGGGCACAACGGTACCTAAGTTCCGGCAGTGGCGTTATCATTTCGCCCGAAGGCCATGTGGTGACAAATCATCACGTCGCCGCCCATGCGGCGAACATTACATGTACGCTTACGACAAAGGAAGAACTGGATGCTCAGGTGGTCGGCACCGATCCCATGACGGATATGGCGGTGCTGAAACTGGAAAACGAGGAGGAGCGCGAATTCCCCTACGCGGAGTTCGGCGATTCCAGCGCGATGAGAGTTGGAGACGAAGTCTTGGCGATGGGCAGCCCGATGGCCCTTTCCCAATCCGTCACGCTTGGGATCATCAGCAATACGGAGATGACTATTCCACGAATTGCGCGGGGCGAATTGACGTTGAACGGAGAAAACGTAGGCGCACTTGTGCGGTGGATCGGCCACGACGCGGAGATTCATCGCGGCAATTCGGGGGGCCCCCTTGTCAATCTGGATGGAGAGATCATTGGAATCAACGAAATCCAGATGGCGTTGGGCGGCGCCATTCCGGGCAATCTCGCCAAGGAAGTGGCCGATGAGCTTATCGAAGCCGGCGAGGTCACGCGCGCGTGGATGGGCGTTCAAGTGCAACCTTTGCTGCGGCATGGTCCGCATGAAAGCGGAGTACTTATCAGCGGCGCCTTCAAGGATTCGCCAGCGGAAGAGGCCGGGTTCCAGTCAGGGGACGTGCTTATCGAATTGGCCGGGGAACCCGTTGAGGTACGCTTCGACGAAGAACTCCCGCTGTTTAACCAGCACGCCGCTGATCTGCCTATTGGCGAGCCGGTCAAGGCCGTTGTAATTCGGGACGAGGAGGAAGTGGAACTCGAGGTTACCCCGACCGAACGCGAACCCGCCCGTCCCGACCAGCGAGAGCTTCGGGATTGGGGGCTTACGGGCCGCGACATTTCCTATATTATGGCTCGCGAACTGCAACGGGATCACCAGGACGGAGTGTTTGTCACCTCGGTGCGTTCGGGAGGCCCCGCCGGGGAAGCGCAGCCCTCGTTGTCGAGCGACGACATCATTATTTCAGTGAATGACGTCTCCGTGGACAGTCTTGAGGAGTTGGTCAACGTTACCAACTTAATCGTGGAGGACACCGAGGACACCGTCGAAGCGTTGGTGCACTTTGAACGGAACGGAGAGGAACATCTTACCGTGGTTGAACTTGGAGAAAAAGAAATCGATCAACCCGGCCGAGAAGTGCGCCGCGCATGGTTGCCCGTGGAGACGCAGGTTCTGACGAGCCGCATCCGCGAGCAGTTGGATCGCCCAGACCTCAGCGGTTTTCGGATTACCCGTGTGCTTCCCGAAACGACAGCCGAGGAGGCGGGTCTACAAACCGGAGATATGATTCTCGAAGTGGATGGGCAACAACTAACCGCCACTCAGCCCGAGGATTACGAGGAATTGCCTTCGCTGGTCCGGCAATACCGGGAAGGCGATGAGGTCGAACTCACGGTCCTGCGGGACGATGAAGAGCAGATCATTCCCGTGGAGCTGCCATTGTCGCCGCGTCCCGCGCGCGAGATGACGCGCTATGAGGATCCAAACTTTGAGTTCACGGCTCGCGATATCACGTATATGGATCGCGTGGACCAAAAGTGGGATTTGGATCAGGAAGGCGCATTGGTGGAAGAGGTTCGCTCCGGAAGCTGGGCTGACCTTGGTGAACTCGAGACGCGCGACCTCATTGTTAAGGTGAATGAGGAACCGATCGAGGATGTAGAAGACCTTCAAGCGATCATGGAAGAGTTCGAGGCCGAAGAACCCGAAGCCGTCATCATTCAGGTGCGGCGGGGTATCGGCATGAGATTCCTGGAAATTGAACCCCAATGGGAAGAGGAGGCGGTGTAACGCCGCTCCTCCTAACAACAAAAAGGAAAAGATGATGCGGGCAATATGGTATGGAATAGTGGCGGGGATCGGTATGGCTGTGGCCATGCCTGTCCCTGCGGAAAGCGTGGCAGAAGCCGGGCGCGCACTGATGGAAGAAAAACAGGAGACAGTAGTCACCCTCGAGCTTGTTATAGAGGAAGACGTAAGTATGCCGGGCGGAGGCGGGCAAAGCCGGGAAACCACCTCGGAGGCGCGGGGAACGGTGATCTCGGCGAATGGCTTGATCGTCATGTCCTTGTCTGAAACCGATCCGGGTTCAGTGCTTCGAGGCATGGGCGGGGGGATGCTTGAGGAGGATCTCCGTATCGAAACCGAACTCGTGGACGTTACGATCATCCAGCCTGACGGCTCCGAAGCGGACGGACGCATGGTGTTGCGGGATCCCGATTACGATTTGGCGTTTATCGAGCCAACCGAAGCCTATGAAGAAGACCAGCAGTATGTCGACCTGAACGAGGGGGTCGAGGTTGAGGTGCTGGACCAGGTTGTCATCCTCAACCGCCTCGGACGTATTGCGGGCCGCAATTACGCCGCCTCGGTAACACGCATCGAGTCCATTGTGGAGCATCCCCGGAAGTTCTACGTGCCCTCCATCGGTGAGGGCGGCGCCACGGCGCTGGGCAGCCCCGTGTTCAATGGGGACGGCGAGTTTGTTGGGATGCTGGTGTTGCGTTCGACAGGGGGAGGCGGCGGTCCCATGGGCGGAACCATGCGCGACAACATCCTGCCAATCGTCCTGCCCGCCGTCGACATTTTGGAGGCGGCGCAGCAGACGGATAACTTCGAGAACAATGATGACTGATACGCTGGCCCAGGGGTAAGGCACAACGTTTGCGAAGGCCTCTTCGCCAGCTCAAAATAGACAGAGAACGTGGACGGTCTTTCCGGCGTGATGCTTGGAATTTGCATCAGGCGGGGAGGGTCGTCACGTTTTCTTGTGGGGGAATATTCGCGCCGTGCATGGTGTTGTGGGGAGGACAGCGCGCCAGGGGCTCTTCATGGAAGGGCTAGAGAACTTGTTGTTGGGGGCGAACCCGGCGTTTTCGAAGATAAGAGAAGCTTACCGCTTCCCTTGTGTATAATGGCGGGGAAGAGAACACCTGCGCAACAAACGGGGAGATAATGTGCCGGACGAATTGCCGTTAGCGGGACAGACTGCTTTGATTACCGGAGGCGCCAAGCGGCTAGGGCGCGCGGTGGCGGAAGCGCTCGCCGAGGCGGGCGCCAACGTGTGCATCCATTACCGAAACTCGGGTGAAGAGGCCGCCGAACTGGCGGACCGCTTGCGCGGCCGAGGGCGCCAAGCTTGGACTGCGCAAT
>PUOI01000125.1 GCA_003552765.1 Candidatus Hydrogenedentota bacterium
AACCGTCCAAACCAAATTCCGCCCACCAGCACAGCGGGTATTCCCGCGACAACCCCGAACACGATAACCCATCCCAGGTCCGCTCCGATTAACGCGGCCACGGCGACGGGCCCCGGCGTGGGCGGGATGCAGGCGTGCGCCACGGCGATCCCCGCCAGCAAAGGAATCGCATAATAGAGCAGGCTCCGGCCCGAGCGTTCCACCAGACTATAGACAAGCGGAATGAAGAGAACTAGGGCTACATCAAAAAACACGGGAATGGCGACGATTAGTCCCGTCAAACTCAACGCCCACGGGGCCTTCTCATCCCCCGAGCGGCGTAGAAGCGCCTCGGCGATCTCTTTGGCGCCTCCCGTGCGGCGCAGCACTTCCCCGATCATCGCGCCTAGCCCAATAACCACGGCGATGTAACCCAGCGTTCCGCCCATGCCGTCCGTGATGACTTCGATGACCTCGCCCGCCGGGACGCCTCCCAACACAGCCACCACCAGGCTCGTAATAAGCAGCGCCACGAACGCGTCCAGCCGCAGATAGAGAATCTGCACCAGCAGAAAAATGACCGCAAACACCACCAAGCCCGACAAGAATAACGGCGACATTTCCCCTCCCCTTTCTTGGTTGCCTGTTTCTCTTCACGTAACTCGACGATACAGCAATGCACCCCAGTGGCGTGTCCAGTTTGGGGAACTCCCCTATACCGGCGCCAGGCGCGTGGGAACAAAGACAAAACGCTCCTCGGGGTCGTCTGGAACGGCTTCGGCGATTTCCATGTACCGCAGATGTTCGGCCAAGGCGTCTGGCGCTACCGGCTCTCCCCGGATGAGGGTGTACAGATGGGCCAATGAGATGAGGGAAAAGGGCTCCTCAAGAACCCCGGCGCCCACGCCTTTGCATCGAGTCCACTCCTGCAGCTTGGCTACAGCGTACGCCATGATCTCGCCGTGGTCAAATGCAAGCGGAGGAAGATCCGCCATGGAATGCCACTGAGCGCGGGCGGCGTCGTCTCCACCCTTGGGCGCGTGCGCCGTTGAAGCGGTCAACGCCATGTACGCAACGGTGATGGTTCTTCCCCTCGGATCGCGGCCCAGCTTTCCGAAGGCGCCGAACTGCCCCAGCCGCAATCCCTTCAGACCCGTTTCCTCGGCAAGTTCCCGGCGCATGGCCGTCTCAAGCTCTTCATCGATATCGGCAAACCCGCCGGGCAACGCCCAATGACCCGCGAACGGTTCATGCTTCCGCTCCACCAGAAGCAACTCCAACGCCCCGCCGCGCACCCCAAACACCACGGCGTCCACCGTGACCATGGGGCGGGGATATGTATACGTATAGGACATGCTGGTGAGAACTCCAGTGGAAAACACGATACGCTGTCAAGCTTTTGGGCCGTAGTTTACCCCATCCCCTCCCGCCAAGGCCAAGACGAGTCACACAGGCGCTCCAAACTCGCCCCCCGGAGTCATGCCGGCGCAAACGTGACGGCGCTATCGCAGAACCAAGGGGTCACAAACTTTAGCGCGGTCAGCCGGACGGCCCCAGATTCGTGTCAACCGTGCCTCGCAGACCAAGACGCCCGCCGCGGCGATGAACCACGGCGGGCGCTTTTCAATCAAGGAGGAATTCGATCCTCCGTTTTCAGTCTGGTCTTACTCAGAAGACGGCGGTGGCGGCGGAGGCGAACCTGCCTCGTGCTCGGTCACCGACCGCGGCGGCCGCAGATAATGCACGATGCCCACGAGGATGACGAACAGCACTGCGACGCCAAGGCCGCGCACACCGTACTGGGTCCATAGCTCGTACACGCTAGCGGGCACGATGATGATCAGCGCCAGGCCCATCAAGGCGTTCCAAGCGATGCGCCGGCCGCCCTGCGGCATCTCGTTGCCGAGCAGCGTCTTCTGGTTCATCAGCAGGAAGAACGAGATGTACGCCAGCGGTATCAGCAAGAAGGCGAACATCGACGTCGGCACCACCAGCCACGGCGCCGCGGCGGCCCAGAAGAAGGGCGCGAGCAGGCCGGTCGCGGGGAACAAGGATCCATACCGGAACCACTTGCCGTCGTGGGGCTTGTTCAGAAACTCACAGAAGCCCACGCCCGAGATAATCATCAGCATGGTGATGCTGGAGAAGGCCACGCCGAGCACGCCAATGCCAAAGACGTACTGGGCGAAGATGACGCCGGTGAAGGGTTCGAGCGCGTTGGCCAAATCGAAATTGTCCCGCCGCACCAGCGTCGCCGCGAGATAGCGGTCGTAGGCGGTCGTCTCGCCGACGAGAGAAGCGGCCAGTTCATCACGAGCATCCGGATCCTCCTCCTCGAGTTCCGCCAACTCCGCACGGAGGCTTTCCGCCTCTTCCTCGTCCATGGCCAGCAAGGCCCGTTCGACCAGATGGCCCTCGTACTCCTCCTGCTGGCCGCTGGTGGCCTCCAATTCCAGTTCCTCGTCGCGTGGCTCGGCGTCGGGATCAATCTCCCGCCGGATTTCCGCTTCTTCCTCCGGGTCCATGAGTCCATATTGCGGCTCAAGGTGGAACTGGCTCGCCGAAGCGACCACGACGCACGCCGTGGCGATCAGGAACGGGATGAGCAGTCCGAAGCCGAGGTCGAACTTCATGAAGCCCCGGAACGACTTGCCCCAGCCCCGCTTGAGCAGGGAGTAACCAAACAGGAAGGTCATGTTGATGCCCACTGCGGTGGCCGCCGTCGAAACAATGACGCCCCGCTGGTCAGAAACAATGATTTCCTCCCAATGCTCGCGAAATTCCTCGGGCACATTCTCCAGGATCGCCACAAAGCCTTCGGCGGGCCGCAAAATCATGCCCGGATCGGGAATGAAGCCTGCGAAGATAGCGCCCCAATCCAATTCACCCACCATACTCAGGCGCACGACCACGCCGATGAAGGAGATCATGATGAGCGCCACCATGACCTTGATGATCAGCTCAAAGATCTTTACCCCCCAACCGCCGCGGCCATAGTTCCATACGAACCCGACAGCCACCACGAAGAAAATCAAGACGAGAACCAAGTTGCTTGTGAATTCGCCAAGCATACCGCCCTCGCCGAATATGCCCGGCATAAGGTTCTGTTGAAACACGCCGATGCCCAGCGTGTACTGTGGCATGACCCATACCATGTTCGCCACGAACGCCGCGATAGCCCAGCCCCAGCCCAGCACCGGATTCACATACTCGTTTATTGCCGGGAAGGGCCGTTTTCCGGTGGATAGGGTCACGTAGGCGATTGCACTGAGCATGATGATGCCCAACAGCATGGCCAGGGGCTGAACCCAAAGCATACTGGTACCCGCCAGCACGCCCAGATACAAGCTGCCCGCGAGGGAACCGCCCCCCAGCGTGATCGCGCTTTGCAAGAACCCCGGGCCCGAGAGACGCAAGTAGGTCGCTACTTTCTTGATGCCACCCGCTTCATCGGCCTCCTGCAAGAGCCGTGCTTGCTCCAGCACCTCGTCGTCGTAACCGCCCATGTTTTCGTTGCGTTCTTGTTCATTCATAGATGCCGCCCTCCACAGGTTGATGCCCCTTTGTGTGTAGCTCCCTTGTTCTTGCCGGTAAGGAAATGCGGTTTGAGCCAGCGCCGTTCCAGTAGGACGCCGGGTTCTTTCAAACGGCCGTCTCCACCGAAAGCCCCCGCGCCAACGCCAGCCGCGCCAAGATATACCGAATCCCCCCCGGATTTCAAAATCGAGTCTTTCGTGACAAGTGGGACCAGCTGACCTGATGGTCCCGCATGAACCTACGCGGCGGTCCGGCCCGGTTTCGGTTGATGGGATGCGCATTCGCCGCCTAGGACTAGGACCCATATAGCACTTCTATAACATGGCGTTGCAATCAGCCCGCTAGACCGGTATTATTATTCCGCCACAAAGACATGTGGGAAGCTGTTAGATGGATTTCTAAGCGTGTTCGTGTTATTCTATCGCTACTGAAACAGGGGCGGAGAGTGGGACGGGCGCCTTTGAGCGCCAATTAGGACAGGCTTGATTGCATATACCGTGGCAATCCCGCAAGCGTCCTGCATCATCGGGTGCGAATTCGTATACTTTCGCCGCAAAGACTCATATGGGGAAGAAAACTCTGAATTGGAGGAATGAGAATGTTAGATAATATAGACTTGCACAGCCCGGAACCCGTATACACGCAAATAGAAAAACACGTACAATTCGATATTGCCGCCGGCCGCTTGAAATCCGAGGACCGGCTGCCATCGGTGCGTGAACTTTCGGAGCGGCTTGGCGTGAACCCGAACACCGTCGCCAAGGCCTACCGGGATCTCCAACTCATGGGCTGGGTCAGCGCCCGCCGGAACATGGGCATTTTTGTCACGAGGGGATGCGAAGAACGGTGCCGCGACGATGTGCGCCAGAGAATTGCTCAACAGCTTTTTCAAGCTGTGACCGAAGCAAAAGCAGCAGGCTTGACCCGCGACGAAATCGTGGAGGCCACCGACGAAGCCTTTGGCTCATCTTGAGGAATCCGGGGAACCGTCGGTTCTCGCCGTGCTCATAGGCCACAAGATTGGCGTTATGGCACGCGAGGCGGTCCATCCTCGCTGGGCACGATGGCTCCGTGTTCGCGCAGGGCGGCGCGGACCTCGTCCATGTCGGTATCCATTACGGAAATCCCTTGGCGCGCGGCTTGGCCCGCGAGGACCGCGGCGGCTTGGCCCATACCCATGCAGGAGGCTTGCACGCGCAGGGCGGAGTTGGCGTCGCGATCGCTGGAGACGCAGCGCCCCGCCACGAGCAGACGCCGGCTCCCCTGGGGAACGAGCGCGCCCCGAGGAATGGTGGGGTAGGTGTTGGGGTTCAGGTGGCGCTGGCGGATGCCGCCGGGATAATGCACGTCGATGGGGTAGAAGCTGTAGGACACGACGTCGTCCCACAAGCGTCCACTTTCATAATCCTCCGCCGTGACCGTGGCTTCGCCGCGAATCGTCGCGGTTTCCCGGATGCCGCATTCCGGCGCCACGAAGCTGATCTCGAAGTTTTCCAGGCCCGGTTGACGCCGGAGGAACCGATAGACGCGCAACAGCGAGACGCGGCTGTTGAGTTCGGCCTCGGTGCGCCCCGCGCTTGTGCGGCCGTTGACCCCGGCGATGTGGGTGGCGTTGTCGCCCTTGACGGCCTCGAAAGCGCCGGGCCCCAAACCCGGGCTCAGGAAGCCCCATAGGTTGTTGCGGACGAACATTTCGTCCTCGGGATCGAGTTCGCCGTTCTCCAGCGC
>PUOI01000373.1 GCA_003552765.1 Candidatus Hydrogenedentota bacterium
CAAAGCCGCAGCAACACCTCGTCGCCCTGCGCTTCTTCCGCGCTGGCGAAGGGATCGCTTTGCAGCCCGTGCCGGTTGAGAAACTCTTCTAATCGCATTCCAGAAAACGCTCCCGTGGTGTGTCTATACCCGCGGATCGCCCATTCCGCCGCTTTCCAGGTCGGCGTGATGGGACGTCAAACAACGTCCGTACGCTACCACATTCCCGCCAAGGGGATCCATTGGGTCCGCGGAATCCGGCAAGGCCTTGTGCGCGGGGCGAGGGCATAGAAAAAGCGCCGTCAAAACGTAGCGGTTGCGCAGGGTTTTCCGCCCTCTCTCCCCGCTACAGTGCCTCCCGGTTTGGACGCGATGGGGCGTCCATCACGCAACCCTAGGAGGCATTGCATATGGCGCGGCGAAACAAAGGCGAACGCTATGGGCTTCGCATCCCCTCCGCCGTCATGGAACGGCTCACGGCCGAGGAAGGGTTCTGGCATGAAAGCCCGCGCGAAGTGGAACACGGCCTGCGCCACGGCGCGCGGAAAGCCGAGCTGCTGGCGTGGGTGAAACGGCGCATGGAGACCCGGCTTACCGAACGCGAGGCGGAATGCATCCGGCTGCACTACTTCCAAGGCCAAAGCTTCCGGGTGATCCATCTACGGACCGGCATGGGCCTGGCGACCGTCCACCGGGCGATACAGCGCGGGCTTAAGAAACTGCGGCAGGCGGCGGCGGAGGAAGGCGTGACCTGGGAAGGCGGCCCCGGCGCTTGAACGGCGAACGAAAAAGCGCGGCGGGCGACCTGAAGTCACCCGCCGCGCCGTTCTCTGAGGCATTCGTTATCCGATGCCAGCCATGAACGGGATAATCTCGTGGACCTGCGTACCCATCTTCCCTGCATTGTCGGGATCGCCGGGATCAAGCCACTCGATGGGGTAGCGCTCGTTGTAGCGGATGAACTCCACGTGTCCATCCATGAATAGGACATTGCTTCCGCCCGGGGTATGGTTGAAATTCAGCATACCCGCCTCGTCGCGCGCCCATGCCGTGGTCTCCTCATGTCCGCCGGGGCTCCAGGAGTCAAACATCACGGCGATGCTGCTTTGCGCCTCGGCGCCGGCCGCCGGATTGTTGATGTCCGTGATGAAGAACCGTTCAATACCATCTCGAAGACGCGGATAGGTGGAGGGCAGTTCCGAGCCATCGTCATCAAGCGGATAATCGGGGGTTGGGATCTGGGCGCTGAAGTTCTGGAACCAGTTTGTTGAGCGATTTGGAATGCTGATGTCCACTTGGCCCCGGTGCGTGAAGACCTCGACCCTGTGCCACTCCGCCGGAGCGCCGCAATTCTGCGGCGTATCCCACAAATACCGGTTGTCGGGGGGCGTCTCATCCCACCGGGTATAGTCGTACCAGCCCGCTATGGTCTGCATGACGTCGGTGAGCTGGGAAATGGTGTTCGTCGCGTACCCGACGTACGCGTACGAGACGGGGGTCGAAAGAAACGCCGCGTTCGTGTCCTGGCACTCCACCGTGTCTCCGATCCCCTCTGCTTGCTGATACTGAACCATTTCCTGGAACTGCGCTTCCAAGTCTTCGTCAAACCCGACTTCATCCGCGGAATATGCCCGCGAATCAGAGGGGCACACCTTCAGCGTGATATCCGTCCAGTAGTCCGGATAAATGGCTTCTCCGGCGAACCCTGCGTTCGCCCCCGTGGTAACGTTGGATTGCTGTTGCGGCGGGAAGTATTCTCCCGAGGTCTCATTGGAGTACATCGCGAAGATCTGGCCGAACTGGCGCAGATTGTTCGCGCAGCTGGCGCGCCGGGCGGCTTCCCGCGCGCGAGCCAACGCCGGCAGCAAAATTGCCGCCAGGATGCCGATGATGGCGATCACCACCAGCAACTCAATCAGCGTGAAACCCTGTTTTCCCTTACGCATCACATTTCCCTCCATCAAGTGCCGTTCCTGCCCTGCTTAAGCTCACCACAACCACGGCCCTACACCGAGCCGCGGCGCTTCAGTCAGCTCATTAACCACCTCCTTTCCGTCTCCGCATTCTACTCGCCACAATAAAAGATGTGAGCTTATACTCTAGCATAAACATAAATTCTGTATGCATGTCAAACACAACAATACATAGTGATAACGGGTTTACATTCGGGAGGCGGCCGGGGGCTGAAAAAGAAAAGGCGCGGCGGGCGACCTGAAGTCACCCGCCGCGCCGATGGATTGCGTTGGCAAACGCGTTCTTGTCAGACTACGATGCGGGATCAGCCCCAGCCTCCGACAAAGGGCATGACCCGGTGCGCTTGCGTGCCCGCGCGTTCTGGATATTCGTTTTCGTCAAGCCACTGGACGGGGTAACGCTCGCCAAAACGGATGAACTCCACGTGGCCATCCATGAACAGCACGTTGCTTCCGCCGGGGATGTGGTTGAAGGTCTGGACATCGCCGCCGATTCCCCACGTGTTGCGGAGCCACGCCGAGCCGTGTCCATCGCCATCGAAGTCCGTGCTCCAGGCGTCAAACAAAACCGCGATGCTGCTCTGCGCTTCGGCGCCGGCGGCGGGATTGTTGATATCCGTGATGAAGAACCGCTCGATACCATCACGAAGGCGAGGGTAGGTATCGGGCAGGTACGAGCCGTCGTCGTCGAGCGGATAGGCGGCGGCGTCGAAGAACTCGTTCTGGTGGCGCCATTCCCCGCGCATGTCCTCGCTTCCTTTAGGCGGCAGGTCTTCCACTTCTCCCCATTCCGAAGGAAAACCGCGTTCGACGATTTGAGCCTGGCTAATCACCAGTTCCTCGGGCTTATAGCCGGCGGCGTGGGTAGAACCGCCTTGGATTTGCAGCAGGTCCATCTGTTGCGAGGCCGTTCGCGTGGCAAATCCCAAATAGATGTAGGATATGGGCTGGGATAGGAAAGCGTCTTGCAGACAATCGGAGATGTAATCCCGTATTGGATCCCGCTCCACAATTTGTCGAAATTGGGCCTGGATATCATCTTCGTAACCCAGCCCCGAGTGCCGGGCGTCGGACGGGCAAATCTTGATGTTGATGTCCGTCCAATAATCCGGATAGATCGCCTCCCCTTTGAAGCCAGCCTGGCCCGAATAGACGGGCGCATATCTGTTCTGGACGGGCGGGTAGTACTCGCCCCGGCTTTCGTTCGCATACATCGCGAAGATCTGGCCGAACTGGCGCAGATTGTTCGCGCAGCTCGCCCGGCGCGCGGCTTCCCGCGCACGAGCCAGTGCCGGGAGCAAAATCGCCGCCAGGATGCCGATGATGGCGATCACCACCAGCAACTCGATGAGGGTGAAACCCTGTTTTCCCTTTTGCATTTCATCTCTCTCCCTTGGCGCTATCTGTTGTGAACTCCCCTGAACCAACGGCAGCCACCGCTCCACTAGGAGCCGCGGCGCTTCACCTGATCAATCAACCACCCCCTTTCGGTCTTCGCGCTCAACTGACCACTGTGAAATACATCCCTTTATACGCAAACTTATATACAAAATCTACACGAATGTCAATATGCGAAATGCATAGTACTAACGGTTTAGGGTCTGAGGAGGCTGTTGCGCTGGGGCAGGAACGAGGCGGCGGATGAGAGCGCGGCAGGGAGATGAGCCGGAGATCACGAGAACGGCGCGGAGGTCTGAAACATGAACCGCCGCGCCGCCTTTATGTGTGTGCAGTCTCAAACAGGGCGGACATTCTCGAGGGAACGCCCAGCCACCGCCGGATCAACCGAAGCCCGCGATGAATGGCAGCAGATTATGTACTTGCGTGCCCATCACGTTGGGATAGGCCTCTTCCGGCTGAAGCCATTGAATCGGGTACTCCTCGTTGTAGCGGATGAAGCGCACATGTCCATCCATGTAAAGCACGTTGGCTCCGCCCGGAGTGTGGTTGAAGTTTAGCATGCCGGGGTCACCCGAGCCCCACACTTGACCCTGGAATTCGGATTGCCCTCCCGTGCTCCACGTGTCGAACATCACCGCGATGGTGCTTTGCGCAGCCGCGCCCGCCGCCGGGTTGTTGATGTCCGTGATGAAGAAGCGCTCAATGCCGTCGCGCAAGCGGGAATACGTGCTTGGCAACAGCGAACCATCGTCGTCCCGGTAATACTCTTGAGCGTTAATCTCCACATGCCCGCCAACCCCCGTGCGGGTCCGGCCAGTACCTTGGCCTACCTGAAAATCAGACAGGCCCCGCGGAGGGAAGTATTCGATGTGGGGCCACCCCTCGGGTGCGCCGCATGCCTGAAGATCTCCCGCTCCAATCACGTCGAAGGGCTCGCCATGGGGATGGGTTCTCCAGTGGGGATACCATGACCAGTAGTTGAGGAAGTCGGTCATCTGCGAGATGGTTTGGGTCGCGTACCCCACGTACAAGTAGGAAACCGACGTGGACAGAAAGGCCGCTTGCACGCGTCGACATACAAAGTTGTCGGCAATCCCATGCCGTTGCTGATACTCAGTGATCTCCCGGAACTGCTGGCCGATGTCTTCGTCAAATCCCGCTATATCGGACATGAAAGTGCGGGAGTCCGAGGGACACACCTTGATGTTGATGTCGGTCCAGTAATCCGGATACATGGCCTCGCCCGCGAAGCCCGCGTTGCTGGACCACACGATCATACTGTTCTGGCCCCGGGGATACATCTCGCCCCGGCTTTCGTTGGAGTACATCGCGAAAATCTGCCCGAACTGGCGCAGATTGTTGGCGCAGCTCGACCGCCGCGCCGCCTCCCTGGCCCTAGCCAGGGCCGGCAGCAAAATCGCCGCCAGGATGCCGATGATGGCGATCACCACCAGCAACTCGATGAGCGTGAACCCCTGTTCTCCTTTACGCATCACATTTTCCTCCGTCAAAAATCGTTCGTTCTTTGCCAGCCCTGAACCCACGATCGCCACGGTTCTACAGAAGCCGCGGCAACTCAGTCACTTCATCAATCACCTCCTTCCTATACTCGCACTATGCTGACCGACGCCTATGGTCCTATTATACACCATATACCAATAAAGAGTTCCATATAGATTTGAAGTGCAGAACTTGATATTCGTAACGGATTCCTCTCGGACGGATGCAGAAAGAGTGTTTAGGCATCCGGAACCCGGAAGACAGGAGGTGAAAGGGGGGCAGATGGAGGGGTTTGCTCTGGGAAAAAGAAGGGCGCGGCGGGCGACCTGAAGTCACC
>PUOI01000132.1 GCA_003552765.1 Candidatus Hydrogenedentota bacterium
GGCATTGAAACGGAGCTGGAGCAACTCGAGCATGTGTTGACCGATCGTCAGCGAACCATGCTGCGCACGGCGCTTGCCGCGGAACGGGAAACCGCCGCGCGGCGGGAAGCGTGGCAAGCTTGGCCAGCCCTTGAAGATGAAAACGAAAAGCTCGAAGCGGCCTTCGAACTCCTCGCTCAATTCCAATACAACTGGACCCCTCCCATACGCTTGAGCGACCTCCTGGACGAACTCGCGAGTTCCTTTCTGATTTCGGGCCGCCCTCTCGATCCGCTCGGTCTCAGCCGGTTTCTGTTCATCACGAAGAAGTTCAAGGGCGATATCGAAGACTATCACAATCCTCTGAATAGCAACCTGGTGCACGTCATTCAAGAGCGGAAAGGGATCCCGATCACCCTGACCTGCGTGTTCATCCTAGTGGGCAGCCGCGTGGGATTGGACATTCAGGGGTGTAACGTTCCTGGTCATTTCCTCGCCCGCGCTGTGGTCAACAGGGAGGAAGTCCTGTTCGACTGTTTCAATCGGGGCCGTATATTCAGTAAATCGGACAAACTCCAATTGCGCGCGTCATTGCCCCCTCAAATGCTGCACGTGTTGAGCGAACGGGCCAGCGCCGAGACCATCATCTCCCGCGTGCTGCGCAACATGATTGAGGCTTATGACGAGCGGGAGGAAAGCAAGAACAGCGCAATGGCCCGCTATCTCCTCCGGGAACTGCAACACACCGCCCAAGTGTAACCCCACTCCGTCTCCCCCGTTCACTCCGGGACGTTAGGCAAAATCAAGAAGCGCTCGAACGACAACTCGAGCGCGATTCTCTTCCTGCTGCTGGAGCCCTACCCCACTCCTTGTGTATTATTGGAATGCCGTTAACTCGTTGCGGCCCCGTTCAAATGGATGGGAGCCGTATCCCCAGGGAGAAACGTTCACTTAACAAGGAGATTCGCATCATGAAATGTACGCAGTCCCGATCCATCCTTTGCGCCCTCGCATGCGTGGCCGCCGGCGCCGTGCTGGTGAGCCATGCCGCATTCGCAAGCCAGGAGATCAAAGTGCGCCCCTTCGGCGAGACGGAGGAGGGCGAGGCCGTTGACCTCTACACATTGGTGAATTCCGAAGGCGCGCAAGTCGAAATCACCAACTATGGCGGAATCGTCGTATCGCTCATGATGCCCGATCAAGAGGGGGAATTCGACGACATCGTGCTGGGCTTCGACACGCTCGACGAATACCTTGAAGGCCACCCCTATTTCGGCGCTACCGTCGGGCGCTACGCCAACCGGATCGCCAATGCGGAATTCACGCTCGACGGCGAAACCTACACGTTGACGGCTAATGACGGGCCAAACCACATTCACGGCGGCGATCAAGGCTTCGACCGAGTGGTCTGGCTCGCCCAGGCCCACACGGCCTCGAACGGTCCTGTCCTGCGCCTGTACTATGTAAGCGAAGATGGCGAGGAAGGCTATCCGGGCAATCTTGAGGTCATGGTGACCTACACCTTGACCAATGACAACGAACTCCGCACCGATTTCCACGCCACAACGGACGCGCCCACCATCTGCAACCTCACCCACCATTCCTATTTTAATCTGGCCGGGGAAGGAGACATCCTCGATCACGTGGTCATGATGCCGGCCGATCATTTCACGCCGGTGGACGAGGAACTCATCCCCACGGGCGAGATTCAGTCGGTCGACGGCACGCCGTTCGACTTTCGGGAGCCCACGCCGATCGGCGCGCGGATTGACGATGACGACGAACAGCTCGAGCAAGGCGGGGGCTACGACCACAACTGGGTCTACGATAAGGAAACGGGCGAGCTGACGCTGCTGGCGCGCGTGACGGAGCCCGAAAGCGGCCGCGTCATGGAAGTGTTGTCCACCAAACCGGGCATGCAGCTCTACACCGGCAACTTCCTGGATGGATCGCTGACCGGTAAGGATGGCTGGGTTTACGAAGAACGTCATGCCTTCTGCATGGAGCCGCACTACTTCCCCGATAGCCCAAATCAGCCGGATTTCCCTTCGGCTGTGCTGCGGCCCGGCGAGACCTATGAGCACACCATTGTGTACCGGTTTTCGGTAGAGGATGAGTAGCGCGCCATTTGCCGGGAAGCGTTCATGAAACTGGGCTAAAGGGCGGGCCTTCTTTCGCCGAAAAACGTAGGTAAAGGCGGCGGTTGGAAGGCCCGCCCAATCCAGTTGGGCGCCGGGACCGCTACGGAGACGATTGGGTCCCGCCAGCGTTCCTTCTGTACACGTTTGGAAACGGGTGTCGCCAGCCGCATACAGGAAGTTGAGGTCACCTACAGCTCGCTACGAGCGGGGAGGCGATAGTGGCTGAAGAGAAACGCCCCGGCTATTATAGGGACGAGCACGGAAACTGGCAGAAGGACCGCCGCAAGACCCCCGATAGGCGGCGCGCTCCAAACCACGAATTTCCCCATCACGATCGGCGGACGCATTTGCGGCGCAAAGCTGACCGCGAGGCGTTGGAGCGCGACCACAAGGAAATGATCGAGGACGCGCTCGATGACTTCGTTGAACAGCACGAACGCGGGGAGATCTAATATGTGCGGCTAAACCCGTCTTGGGGGCGCTCTGTCTCCGGCGCACACAAGACGCGTGGCTCTCCAGCGGCATCCCCCTCGGCCTTCGTTCCACGAATGGAAACAGGGGGATGCCTGTCTTCTTTCTCAACCGTCCCGCTCCACCAACGGCGCCAAGTCATCCAATGTGCGCGCGATGGCCCCACGGTTCGCATCGACGGCGGCCCGGGCGCGGCGGCCCATGGCCATGCGCTCTTCCCGGCGGCCAAGAAGGCGGGCCAGCACCTCCGGCAAACGGGCCGGGTCATCGGTCTGCACGGCGCCGTCTGCCTCCAACAGAAGCCGCGCGGGGTCGCGGAAGTTATCCATGTGCGGCCCAAACACCACAGGCGCCCCCAATGCGGCCGGTTCGATGGGGTTGTGCCCCCCCACGCCGGGATAGAAACTCCCCCCCACCACGGCGATCGTGGCCAAGGCATAGAACCGGGTCAGCTCGCCCACCGTGTCGAGAATCAACACCGGCTCCTCTTCGCCCTCCCCGTTTCCCGCGTGCATTTGGCTTCTGCGGCGCGTCAATACGCCGGAGAACGCCTTGGCGGCCTCCGTCGCGCGCTGCACGTGCCGGGGCGCCACAATCACGGCTACACCGGGGTGACTGCTTCGTAGCGCCTCCCGGCAACGGGCCGCCAACGCTTCGTCTCCTGGCCGCGTGCTGCCGAACACCACCACCGGCGCATCATCCGCCAGCCCGCACTCCCAACGCAAGGCGTCCAACACGCCGGCCGCGGGAGGACAAGGCGCGCCGTCGAACTTTGTGTTGCCTGTGACCCTGACCACTTCAGGGTTAATGCCCAATTGCCGCGCCCGCTCCGCATCACGCTCGCTTTGCATCGCCGCCAGCCGGATGCCGGCGAGTCCCGGCCGGAGCAGCGCGCCCATCCGCTGGTAACGGGGATAATGGTTGCTGCTCAGGCGTCCGTTGACCAGCGCGACCGGCACGTCCCGCCGGCGCGCTTCCATCAGCAGATTCGGCCAAAGCTCCGTCTCCACCAAAACCAGAATGCGCGGCTGCACCCGCGCAAAAAACCGCGCGACACACAAAGGATGGTCAAACGGAAGGTACGTACGCGGCCATTGCTCCATCTCAGAGGCGGCTTGCTGCTGCCCACTCACGGTCGAGACGGTCGCAAGAAGAGGAATGTCCGGCCACCGACGGTGCAAGGCTTCCGCTATAGGGGCAGCCACGTTCACTTCCCCCACGCTGCACGCATGCAGCCAGATGGGGCGTTCCCCGCTGGAGACCAGTCCGTCCGGAATGGCGGGGCGGAAACGCTCAAGCAAGGGACGGTGGCGCGGCGTCACGGCCAGGTAGGCTGCCGCAAGGGGAACCGCCGCCGTAAGGGCGGTATTGTAAAGCCAACGAATCATGAGCCCATATGAAACGCGGGCGGCCGCTTCCCCTTGGGAAGGACCGCCCGCTGTGTTTGCGGGTTGGTTTAGTCGAATGCCGGCCTTATGTGCCGGCGTCGAAGAAGCGCGCGCCGCTCGGGTCGAGAATGTCCGTCGTGACGAATATCAGCAAGCTCGACTGCGCCGCTGTCTCCGCGCGGCCGCGGAAGAAGTGGCCCAGCAGCGGGATATCCGCCAAATACGGCATCCGCTCTTCCGACCGCTCGCTTCGGTCTTGGACAAGGCCGCCCAAGACGAGCGTGTCGCCGTCCCGTACGATGACGTTGGTCCACACCGACTGCGTCGATTGGCGCGGAAAACGCATGGTCGATTCTTGCTGAACATCGCCAATCGTCGTGCGCTGCGTGAACTCATCCTCGCCGATCTGGGTGGTTACCTGCGGGTTCAACCACAGCCGGACCTGGTCATCCGCGATTTGCGGCGTCACCGAGAACGTGATGCCAAACAGGAACTGCGTGAACTGAAGCTGTTCGGTGCTTCCCACGGTCGGCTGACCCACGGTTCCAATGCCCACCGCAGGCTCCGTAATGAACACCTCGGACATAACGCCCGTGTTGAACACCCGCGTCTGGAAATCCGCGATAATGGCCGGCTTCCGGTTCATGGTCGTCACGCGCGGCGCACTCAGCACCTCCGTTTCCGACAGGCTGTTCAGGTAGTCCATGACCACGCTGAGTTCGTCGCCATCCGACCCCCTGGAGATAACGCCGGACAGGGAGAACGCGCCTTCGGGGCCGGGGCTCATCACCGAGTCCAGAATGCCTTCCGTGACCGTGTTGCGAATCACCTGGCTGCCGTCTGGCCGCCGGTAGAACGGAATGTCCACGGGATCGCCATCGCCGCGAATGTCGTACGAATAAGTTTCCTCTTGGAGAGCGGAAATCTCACGGGCGCGATTGCCCAAATCAGAGATATTCGCGTCCCAGGTCATCCCCACCTTATCGATGTCATCGACTTCAATCGTAAGGAACTTGGACTCGATGCTGACCTGTTTGGGCGTAACATCCAAGTCGGGGATTTGGGCTTCAAGCCGCCGCAAATTTGATGGCGTATTGTGGACAATCAGCTGGTTTGTCATGGGGTTGTAGTCCATGAAGGACAGCACCCGGCCGCTGTAGGGATCCACCACATCATTAATGATGTTTTGGAGCAGGGCGATGATGCCCA
>PUOI01000542.1 GCA_003552765.1 Candidatus Hydrogenedentota bacterium
ACCGTCGCCTTTCGATGCCTACCTGAAGGGCGACGAGGATGCATTGACCGCGGAACAGGTCCGGGGCTACGAGTTGTTCAAGGCGCATTCATGCGCCATGTGTCACGTCGGCGTGAATATCGGCGGCCAGTCCTTCGAACTCATGGGCCTGCGCGGCGATTACTTCGGCGATCGCGATCAAGAAATCACCGACGCCGATTATGGCCGGTACAACGTTACGGAGGATGAGTACGATCGTCACCGCTTCAAGACGCCCACGCTGCGCAACGTCGCGCTCAACTTCCCGTACATGCACGACGGCACGGTGGAAACGATGGAAGAAGCCGTGGATGTGATGATGGAGTACATGGTGGACGATGTCCTGGCCACGGACGAACGGGACGACATCATCGCGTTCTTGGAGTCGCTGACGGGCGAACTTGATGGCGTGCCGCTGGATGACGAAGAGGCCATGCGCGAAGCGGCTCCCGACTGGCGCGCGGACCACACCCAGCGATAACGGTAGGACCGGGGCGTCCCGGTGTCAAGAAGGAATCAAACATCCCCCGTTGCCTGAACAACGGGGGATGTTTCATCTCTAGCGCTGCTTATCCGTCGAGATTGATGGTGACGGTCTTGGGTTCGGTGTAGCTCTCCAGCGCGAGCTGACCGAGTTCGCGTCCCTGGCCGGACATCTTGTGCCCGCCAAAGGGCGCGGCGGCGTCGAACTTGTCGTAGCAGTTGACCCAGACCGTGCCCGCCCGGAGCGCGTGCGCCGTGCGGTGCGCCTTGCTCAGGTCGCGCGTCCACACCCCCGCGGCGAGCCCATAGAAGGTGTCGTTGCCGCGTTGGATGACCTCGTCGAAATCCTTAAACCGCATGATGTTCATCACCGGGCCGAAGATCTCGTCTCGCGCGATGGACATGTCGTCCCTCACATTGGTGAATACGGTGGGCCGAATGAAGTAGCCGCGGTTTCCGTCGCGGCCTCCGCCGGTGAGGCATTGCGCGCCTTCCGTCTTGCCCGCCTCGATGTACCGCATTATCTTGTCGAACTGCTGCTGATCGACCTGCGGACCCTGCTCGGTCTCCTCCGAGAAGGGATCGCCTACCTTTCTGTTCTCCGACATCTGGGTGAGGCGGTCCACGAACTCATCGTGGATACTGTCCTCCACTAACAGCCGCGACCCCGCGCAGCACACCTGGCCTTGATTCAGGTACAACCCGATAAACGCGCCTTGCGTCGCTGCGTCGAGGTCGGCGTCCGCAAAGATGATGTTTGGGCTCTTGCCGCCCAGCTCGAAGGTGAGGCGTTTAAGCGTGGGGGCGGCGTCGCTCATGATCTGCTGCGCGGTTTTGTACTCGCCGGTAAACGCGACCTTGTCCACATCGGGATGCTTGACGATGTGTTCCCCTGTATCGCCATAACCCGGCAGAACGTTGGTGACCCCCGGTGGAAAGCCCGCCTCCAACGCCAGTTCGCCGACGCGCAGGGCCGTGAGGGGCGTCTGTTCGGCCGGCTTAAGCACGCTTGTACAGCCCGCCGCCAGCGCCGGTCCCCACTTCCAGGAAAGCATCAACAGCGGGAAGTTCCACGGAATGATTTGCCCGCACACGCCCACCGGCTCCCGGCGTATGTACGTGAAGAAGTTGCCGCGTATGGGCACGGTGTCGCCTTCGATCTTGTCGGCCCAGCCCGCGTAGTAGCGGAACACATCAATGACAAGGGGCAGGTCGACATTGCGGCTTTCACCAATGGGTTTTCCATTGTCGAGCGTCTCCAATGCAGCCAGTTCGTCGATGTGTTTTTCCAGCAGGTCCGCCAAGCGATACAAACACGCGCCGCGATCGCGGGCGTCCATCTTCGCCCAGTCCCCTCGCTCCAATGCGCGGCGGGCCGCCTTCACCGCCGCATCGACATCCTCTTGCTGAGCGTACGCGACGCTGGCGATCGTTTCCTCGGTGGCCGGGTTGATCGTGTCGAAGGTCTTGCCGCCAGCGGCGTCTCGAAATTCGCCGCCGATAAGCAATTGCGTCTGGCGCACGTGGCTAAGAGCCTGCTCCGGGGTTGTGGCGACAGCGGAAGTTGACATGATGCATCTCCTTTCGGTGATTGCGTTGGGATTACCCAACATTTTGCCCATTTCGTAAAGATAGGGAGGTCCCCTGTCAGCGAGCACGCAACCAAACCACGCCTTTAGCCCCACCCCAAGAGCCCCCTATATCCCAAAGCCTGGGGAAAGCACCGGCTACGGCGTGGTATTCATGCCATTGCATGCCGCCGATAAGGTGCATTACGTTACTCTCTCCCACCAATAAGCGCGTATTGTAGATGACACCCACAAATACGTCAATACATATGCGCTATTTCGACATTTGTATGTAAAAAGGGTGATATGGGCCGGTTGGACGTAACTTCAGGTTCGCGGCGGCCAAGCGCCGGCTTGCTACTTGCGTTGGTGAGCTGGGATATCTACACTGCATTTCCTATGTTGAAACCCCATCACCGGCAATATTTGGCCGCGTACTTTCTTGATTTCGCGCTCATAACGGCGTTCACGGCGATGCCGTTCTTCATTTTTGATCAACTCGGCGGCGGAGCGGCGATGTCGGGCAGTATCGCGGCGTTTGAATCGGTTTGCTACGCGGCCGTGTGTCTGGGTTCGACGCGATTCCTCGGCAAGGTAAAGAACGGCTTGAACTGGGCGCGGGTGGGGGCGGCGGGCTTTGGTCTCGTGTTCCCCCTGGCGATGTTTTGCCGGGAGCCTTTTTCGTTCGCGCTTGTGGCGCTGGCGGGGTTGACGTTTCGGGGGTTGTTCTGGCCCTCGATGCAAGCCTGGATCGGCGCGGAGCCCAACCCCGCGTTGCGGACCCGGCGTATCTCGCACTACAACGTAGCGTGGACCCTCGGTTTGGCCACGGGGCCGCTCGTGGCGGGGCCCCTGTATGACTTGGACTACCGGCTGCCCTTTCTCGCCGTTTTCGTGGCGGCGGGGTTGGCTTTTGTGATGGTGCTCACGTTGCCGGACGAGCGCCGCTACTACGGCCCCGCGCCTACAACGCCCGACAACCCCTATCACGCCAAGCAAGATCGCGCGAGCGAACTCTACCTTTACAGCGCCTGGTTCGCCAACATGGTGGGATGGTCCATGGTCGGCGTGATGCGCTCCGTGTTTCCCAAGCGGGTGGACGACCTGGTCGCGGCTGGCGAGTTGGTGTTTTTCACGGGTGGATTGGATGTCCAAGCCTTGCCATTCCAGGCCGCCACGCAATTCTCTTGGGTCGCGTTCATGTTGTACCTTTCCCGGGCGGGCATTTCGCTTGGCATGGGGTGGACTACGCGCTGGCATCATCGATTCTGGCTGGTGGCCGTGTCTCAATTGGCCGCTGGCGCCGCGTTCTGGGGGCTCGGCATGACCCACAGCCTGGTTGTCATGATGGCGTGTTGCGCTGTTGTGGGCGTCAACGGCGGGGTTTGCTTCTTCGCCAGCATGTACTACAGCGTGGCTAATCCTCTGCGGAAACACAAACGGGCCGCCGTGCACGAAAGCATGGTGGGCATCGGCGGACTGCTCGGCGGGATGAGCTTTGGTCTGCTGGCCGAGCGGTACGGCGCAGCATGGCCATTTCTTTACACGCCGGTCATCGTGATCGTCTTCGTCTCCCTGCAAGCCGCCTTGTTACGTTATCAGAAGCGGCGTGCGGCTGCCGGGGACGTGGCTGGTTGATTGCGCGGCGGTGGTGTGATAGGTTTTGCCGTGTTAGCGTTTTCTGGCAACGCCGGGGAACAAACGGGAAGGAGAAGGGGTTTCATGGATAAGCAATGCATATTCTCAAGCAACGGGCCGCCCGCGGCGGGTCCTTATTCGCACGCGGTTGCGGCGGGGCCCTATGTGTTTGTCTCGGGCCAAGGTCCGTTCGCCCCCGATGGCAGCGGTGTCCAACGCGGCACAATGGAAGAGGAAGCGCGCCTGGCCTTGTCGAACCTTAAGACGGTGCTCGAGGATGCGGGCTCCAGCCTGGAAAAAACCGTCAAAGTCACGGCCTATCTCGCGAATATGGACGATTTCCAGGCCTTCAACGAGGTTTACAAGGAATTTTTCGCCACGGATTGTCCGGCGCGGACCTGTTTTCAGGCGGGCCGGTTGCCCTTTGACATTCAAGTGGAAGTGGAGGCCATAGCGCTGGCGTGATCATGATGAATTATCTAACCAAGCGCCGCATACTGTTCTGGGTTTTCTTCTGTGCGGCCGGAGCGGGCATCGGGTATTTTGCTTCCGCCGAGGCGCTGAATTCCGATGCGGCGAGATACAATGCCTTGGGCGTAGAGTACTACAACCAAGGCCAATGGCCCGAGGCTATCGACGCGTTTCTGACCGCGCGGGAGAACGGCCCCGGCAACCCGACCATTCGCGATAACTTGGTGAACGCGTATCAAGCGTACGCCAATGAGGTGGCCGAGCAGCGGGATTTCGCCGCAGCGGCGGACATCGTTGAACAAGCCGTGTCCTACGCCCCGGACAATCCGGCTCCTTTGGTGCAGCTCGGCATGTATAGCCTGCGCCTGGATCGCGTGTCCGACGCCATCTTCCGATTGGAGGAGGCCGTCGAACTCGACCCGTTTAACCTGGATGCCCTTGAGGTTCTCGGAGACGCCTATTACCAGGCGAACGATCTACCGTCCGCGTTGGCGGTCTGGCGCGAGGTCCAAGACGAAGAGCCAAACCGTCCCAATCTGTCCGAGCGCATCGCCAAGGCCGAACGGGAATCCGAGGTCGAACGGGACTTTCAACGCTCCAGCTCGCGGCACTTCGAGATCAGCTTTCCGAGGCAGACCACCGGGAGCGACCAGCAACAGGTTTTATCCATCCTTGAACGGGCCTACCGCGAACTGGGCCAAATATTCGGTAACGTCTTCCCGCCGCCGCCCATCCAAGTCATCATCTACAGCGCGGAGGAATTCAGCGCGGCAACGGAACTCGATGACCATGTGGGGGCTGTGTATGACGGAAAGATTCGCGTGCCCGTTCGCGACCGGGACGGCGAGCCGCTGGAAGAGGACGAACTCGAACGCCGCTTGTACCACGAATACACGCACGTCATGGTGCGCCATCTCGGGGGCGAGGATGTGCCGTGGTGGTTCAACGAAGGGCTGGCGGAGATGCTGTCGACCAGTTTGACGGACGAGAATCATCAAAGG
>PUOI01000468.1 GCA_003552765.1 Candidatus Hydrogenedentota bacterium
ACGTCGTGGACGCGGCGGCGCAGGGCGCATCCGAGGGACTAAAGCTCGCCCTCAACATCGCCACCATGCTGATCGCCTTCATCGGGTTGATCTACTTGCTCAATCTCGCCGCCGGCGCCGTATTCGGCATCACCTTCGAGGGCATCATGGGCTACGTTTTTGTGCCGTTCGCGTTCCTGATGGGTGTACCCTGGGCCGATGCCCTGGCCGTTGCGGAACTGCTTGGCACGAAGACGGTGCTCAACGAATTCCTGGCCTACGCCGCCTTGCAAGCACAGGTCGAGGCGGGCGTCATCGACGGGCGCGCGCTGACCATCGCCACCTACGCCTTGTGCGGGTTCGCCAATCCGGGCAGCCTGGGCATCGTCATCGCGGGCGTGTCGGCGCTTGTGCCCGAGCGGCGGGCGGAGATCGTGAAGCTGGGGCTGAAGGCGTTCATTGGCGGCACGCTGGCGGCGTTTTGTACGGCGTGCGTGGCGGGGATCATCGTCTATGCGTAATCCGGCGCCGATACCGTCCAATCCCACCGGTATTCCCCGCGTGCTGACCATCGCCGGCAGCGACTCCGGCGGCGGCGCGGGCATCCAGGCCGATCTCAAGGTATACGCCGCGCTCGGCGCCTACGGGATGTCCGCCATCACGGCGCTGACCGCGCAAAACACGGTGGGCGTGCAAGGGATCCACGAGGCGCCGCCGGATTTTGTGCGCCAGCAGATAGCGGCGGTGCTCGAGGACATCGGCGCGGACGCGATCAAGACGGGAATGCTGGCGAGCGCCGCTATTGTCGAGGCGGTGGCGGACACGCTGGAACGCTTTGCTTACGTTCCGTTGGTCGTGGATCCCGTGATGGTGGCGAAGAGCGGCGATTCCCTGCTGCACGAGAACGCCCGTACAGCGCTTATCGAACGGCTCCTGCCCCGCACGGACATCCTGACGCCGAACATGGGCGAGGCCGCGGCGCTCGCGGGGATGCCCGTGGAGGACGAGGCCTCCATGTGCGAGGCGGCGAAACAGATCAGCGCGCTCGGTCCCCGGTATACGCTGGTGAAAGGCGGCCATCTCGGGGGAAGCGAGGCGCGGGATTATCTGTTCGACGGGGAATCCTTCGAAGTCTTTTCCAGCCCCCGCATCGAAACGAAAAACACCCACGGGACCGGCTGCACCTTTGCATCGGCCATCGCGGCGTATCTCGCCCAGGGCCTCGATGCGCCGAAGGCGGTCCGAGCGGCGAAGGACTACCTCACCGGCGCGCTCCGCCACAGCCTACCGCTTGGCCAAGGCCACGGCCCCCTCGACCACGCCTGGGCGCAGCGCGGGTAACCGCCTTTCTGCCGGCAAGATCCCGGCGTTACCGCTCAGCTATCGTCGCCTTGGCTTGTGGTGGAAGCCTCCACGGCCTCGTCCCCGGACTCCTCGGACTGCTCGGGCAGGGGTTCCTCGTGGCCGCAGGCGGGCTTGGGACAGCGCCGGACGTGTTGCTTCTTTTTCGGACGGACGGCGAAGGTCCAGGGATGGCCACAGGCGGAGCAGGGGGTGGTCTCATCCACTTCGCCGCTGCCGCGAAAGTCGCAATCCGGGTAGTTCGTGCAGCCGATGAAGCCGCGGCCCCGTGGGACGAGATTGCCACCGCACCCCAAGGGGCATTTGATGTCGAGTTCCTTGGGCTGGGTGTGTTTGCATTTCGGGTATTTCTCGCACCCGTAGAAATACTCCCCCCGGCGGCTGGTCCGCAGTAGGAGGTAGTTGCCGCACTTCGGGCATTTCTTGTCTGTCTTTTGCGATTCGGGCCTTGGTTCGGAGGCGACCTTGTTGCCGTCCTTGTCGACGTTGTGCGTGTTCGAGCACTTGGGGTACTCGGAGCAGGCCATGAAGCGTCCGAACCGGCCGTGGCGGATGACCATGGGCGCGCCGCACTTCTCGCACACCTCGTCCGTGGGTTCGGTGTTTTGCTTCTTAACCTGTTTGGTGGTCTTGCATTCCGGGTAGTCCGTGCAGGCGATGAAGGGGCCAAAGCGTCCCTCCCTCACTTCCATGGGCTTGCCGCAGGTGGGGCATGTCGCCTCGTCTTCGCCCAGTTCGCCAACCATGCGGCGCTGGGCTTCCTCCAAGTCCTTCTGAAAGTCCTTGTAGAAGTCGCGGAGCAGATCGTGCCATTCCCGCGAGCCTTCCTCGACGTGGTCCAGGTCTTCCTCTAGCCGGGCGGTGAAATCGAGGTCGAGGATGTCGGAGAAGTTCTCCATGAGGAGGGCGTTGACTTGTTCGCCCAGCTCGGTGGGCTTGAGGCGGCCCTTCTCCCGCTCGACATAGCCCCGCTCGTTGATCGTGTTGATTGTGGGGGCGTAGGTGCTCGGCCGGCCAATGCCTTTCTCTTCCAACGCGCGGATCAGGCTCGCCTCGCTGTAGCGCGGGGGCGGCTTGGTGAAGTGCTGCTCGGGCCGGAGTTCTTGCAGTTCCAGGGGCTGGTCTTCGGCGATGCTGGCGGGCAACGCCTTTTGCCCGTTCTTTTCGCCATTGTCCTCTTCCTTGGTTTCTTGATACAGCTTGGTGAAGCCCGGGAACTTCATGATCGAGCCCGTGGCCCGGAAGGTGAAGGACTGGGCGGGGGCGTCCGCCCTGCGGCTTTCATCGGGTTGCGCGTCGATGTCCACGGTGGTTTGGTCAAACACGGCCGGGGTCATCTGCGAAGCGACAAAGCGCCGCCAAATCAGCGTGTAGAGGGCGTGCTGGTCCTGGTCCAGATACGGCTTCATGGCTTCCGGCGTACGCATGGGAGACGTGGGGCGGATGGCCTCGTGGGCGTCCTGCGCGCCTTTCTTGCTGGCGAAGAAATTCGGCTTTTGGGGCAGATACGGCGCGTCGAACGTCTGTTGAATGAAGGAGCGGGCCTCTTGCACCGCCTCCTGAGACACGCGGGTCGAGTCCGTACGCATGTAGGTGATCAGGCCGACGGCCCCCTCCGCGCCCACGGTGATCCCCTCGTACAGGCGCTGGGCCACGGACATGGTCTTGCGCGGGGAAAACCGGATCTTGCGGCTGGCCTCCTGTTGCAGGGTGCTCGTGATGAACGGCGGCGCCGCCCGGCGCTTGACCTCCTTCTTCTCGACCGACGCGACACGGTAGGACGCCCCCTCCAGGGCGTTCACCACGGCCTGTGTGGTGTCCTCGTCCGGGAGATGGGGCTTCTCATCGTCCAGCCGGTGCAAGCGCGCGGTGAAGTTCTCCTTGGCCTCGGTGAGCAGGTCCGCGTCCAGCGTCCAATACTCCTCCGGCACGAACTTCCGGATTTCCTCCTCCCGGTCGCACACGATGCGCACGGCCACGGATTGGACGCGGCCCGCGCTCAAACCCTTGCGCACGCGCCACTGGAGCAACGGGCTCAGCTTGTACCCCACCAAGCGGTCCAGCACCCGGCGCGCCTGCTGGGCGTTCACGAGGTTGTCGTCGATTTGGCGCGGATTCTGGGCCGCTTCCTTCACGCCCCGCTTGGTGATTTCGTTGAACACGATGCGCTCCACCGGTTTCTTGGTGGATTTCAACAACTCCGCGACGTGCCAGCCAATGGCCTCTCCCTCGCGGTCGGGGTCGCTCGCGATCAGGACGCGGTCCGCCTTCGCGGCGGCCTCCTTCAAGGCTTTCACGGCCTTGCTCGCATCCCGAAGCTGGACGTATTTCGGCGTGAAGTTGTTGTCCACGTCAACGCCCAGCGAGCTTTTCGGCAGGTCGCGCACGTGCCCATAACTGGCCTTCACGCTGTAGTTTGAGCCCAGAAACTTGTTGATCGTGCGGGCTTTCGCGGGCGATTCCACGACAACCAGGTACTTTGCCATTGGGATGGATTACTCCTTTTATATTGCGCGCCCAGACGGCGGGCGACCGTGCGGATCTTACCATGTTTGCCCCATCGAGGCGGAAAAAGGGGAGCACGGGTTGGGGATTTTTGGGAGAGGGCGGAAACACGCAAACGAAACATTATACGAAAAACGCCGCCCCTTCACGAACCCGGGATCGGCGTAACACACATGAACGGTCGAAGAAGTCCTATCCTAATGATAGGTTTGCGGCTCCTTGTCGAGCACGTCGTAGATGGTGCGCTGCGTTTCCACGTCGCGCGCGCCGCACACCACCCAATTGACAAGAAAATCCAGTTCCTCCAGCCCGACTTCGCCTTCGAACTGATACATCCTCTCCAAAATGGCCTCGACTTCGTAGGCGTCGATGAGCGTGTACAGCTCCAGCCGCTTCAACGCCTCGCGCGCCTCCCGGGTCATCTTCAACTCTTCCGCCAACGTGTAGACCCGCCCCGGCGGAAGGAAGGAATCCGCCCTCCTGATGGCTTCGGTGGCTTCGGAGACCGCGAGCCGCATGGCGGCGTCGATGTCGTTTTGGGCATAACCCTGCCCGCGCAGCCACTTGCGCAATCCCCCGGGAGATGGAGGCTGAAGCGGATTCTCGCTTACCTTGCGCAGAATAACATCTACCAACTCGGTAATCACGTCTTTCATTAAGGACTCCTCGGGGATACGCCTTGGCCTCGGCGAAAAGCGCCGCGCCACGCGCTGCCGGCCCCGTTGTTTGGGAGCACTGATGCTGGAAGTATTGTAGCCCGCCTGCGCCGGGGTGTCAAATGAACGGCGAGCCCCAATCGCCGCCCGCCACACGCTGGATAGCATGAACGCGAACAACACCGCATTTGGGTGGCCATGCCCCAGCGTGAGAAGAGTTATGTGTATCCCCGTGCGCCGAGCCTCACATTTGACTCTGTGGACCATCATGTGGATACTGTCTATGAATATACTGTATAAGTCTGTCTGCTAGACAATCGCAGGGCACACTATATTGTGGTTTTCGGGAACGATCGGCCACACACGGTGGCTTAGAGTTCTGTCCGCTGTGAAAAGGGAGCACTATATTGATTCATCCCTACGAATACTCGATCGTAGTGGTAGCCAGGGAACATAACCCCACTCTATTGAACCCCGATTTTCTTGAAAGAAACGGGATCGTACCCGCCGACTGGGGATGGGAAGTGGACCGCGATGCTCTACTTACGACCCCTCCTTATAGTCGAGTACGATACACCTCGGGAGTCTTAATTGAAAGTGAATCTCAACGTTTCAAAGCGGCTATACACGACCCGGGTGAGTACCCTTTGTAACATCCCGTGGCGGATA
>PUOI01000250.1 GCA_003552765.1 Candidatus Hydrogenedentota bacterium
CCAGAAGGGCAAAGGTCGGTGCGAGCCCCAATCGCCGGGCGGCGTACAGGGCGCAACATCCCGCCACGAAGATCTTGAGCAACACGGAAATCTGCAATCCGGCAGCCGGCGGCAAGAGGTAAAACGGGATGGAGAACGGAGACAAGGCCCGGGTGCGCCACATCGCCAAGAAAGGCAGTCCACTGTGCTCGTAGGGATTCCACAGGATGGATTCCTCCTCGGACGCCGCCGTGCTCAGAAACGTTTGCCACGGATAGAAGCGTTCCGCGGCCACGCGATCTTCCCGCAAAGAGTTGGACACGCCTGCGTTCGGTTCCGCATCTTCCCATGGGGGGAGCGTGAAGATGCTGTCCATCGCTACGGGAACCTGGCCGTCCAAGACAACGGGCGAGAACACGGCCACCGTGACGGCGGCCAGCACCAAGACGCATGCTCCCGTCTCCCAGACTTCACTCTTCTTCAGCCACAAACCCAGATTCCTTCGCTGACGGGCCACCAATTGCACGGGCTGACACACTGCCCATGTAATGCTATTTCCGTTTCGGGGGCGTGTGGATACTCATACCATAGTAATCCTCGGCGGCCTCCATGATAGCCTCGGACAACGTGGGATGAGTATGGATGGTGTGGGCAATCTCGGCGACAGTAGCCTCCAACTGCATGGCCATGGCGCCGACCGCAATCAGTTCGCCCGCTTCCGCTCCCATGATGTGCACGCCAAGGACTTCATCGGTGCGGGCATCGCCGACAATCTTCACCATGCCATCCGTCTCTGCCATGCATTGCGCGCGGCCGCTGGCCATGAACATGAACTTGCCCGTCTTGACCTCGATGCCTTGTTCCTTGGCCTGCTTCTCGGTCAGTCCCACGTGGGCCACTTCGGGCGTGGTGAACGTGCATGCGGGAAGAACGCGATAGCTCATTCGCCGGTCGCCGCCCAAGGCGTTTTCGACGGCCACCAATCCCTCGGCCGAGGCGCCATGGGCCAGCATCGTAATGCCGGTCACGTCGCCCACGGCGTAAATCCCCTTAACGTTGGTCTCCATGCGATCGTTTACAAGGATCTCGTTCCGCTTACCGACTTTGACGCCCAGATCGGGGTTATTGGTGACTACCTCGGCGTTGTACTTCCGTCCGATCCCCACCAACACCAGGTCGCTTTCGACCTCTCCAGCCTTGTCGCCCTCGAGTTCCACGGTCATGCGGCCGCCGTTCTTGTTGATCTTGGACACCTTCGTACCGGTGCGCACGTCCATGCCCTGCCGCTTCCACAGAGCGCCAAGCCGTTTGGTCAATTCCTCGTCTTCGAAAGGCAGCACCTGGGGCATCATCTCCACCAGCGTGACCTTGCTTCCCAGATTGTTCCAGAGGCAGGCGAACTCCGCGCCCAGCGCGCCCGCGCCGATGACGGTGATCTTCTCCGGCAACTCGGTCAGCTCCAGCGCCTCGGTGCTGGTGATCACCTTCTCGCCGTCGGTCTCCAGTCCGGGAATCTGAGCCGCCTCGCTGCCGGTGGCGATGATGATGGCCTTGGCGTGGACATCCGTGTCTCCCGCCTTGATGTGGCCGGGCGCTTGAATGACCGCATCGCCCTTGACCCGGTCAACGCCATTGGCGTTCAGCAACTTTTCCACACCGCCCGCGTTGAGCTTGACCACTTCATCCTTCCGGGCCACGAGTTGTTTCAAGTCAACTTTCAGATCATTGGTTAGAACCCCGTAATTCTTCCCGTGTTCCTTCAGTTGCCGGTAAAGTTCCGAAGCATGGATCAACGTTTTCGTGGGAATGCAGCCCCAATTCAGGCACACGCCCCCCACCACGCTTTCCCGCTCGATGACCACCGTTTTGGCCCCTTTTTGCGCGGCGCGAATGGCCGCCACGTAACCGCCCGGACCAGAGCCAATGACCGCGATATCGTACTCCGCCATGTGTTGCTTCTCCCTAATAGTCCGCGTTTTCCAGAATCTGCTTGAGCTGCCCCATGAATTGGGCCGCCAACGCGCCATCAATCACCCGGTGATCGCTCGACAGCGTGAGTTTCATGATGGGCCGCACGTGAATGCCGCCGTCGATGACCACAGGCCTATCCTTAATTTGGCCGGCGGCCAGAATCGCGCTGTCGGGCTGGTTTATAATCGCGGTGAAATGGTCCACCCCGAACGCGCCCAGATTCGACACCGTGAAAGTGTTGCCGGTGTAGTCATCGGGCGTAAGCTTGCCGTCGCGCGCTTTTTGGGTCAGCTCCCGCGACTCGTTGTTAATCTCCTGCAACGACTTCGTCTGCGCCTGTTTGATCACCGGCACGATGAGACCATCCGGCAAGGCGACGGCAAAGCCGATGTTGATGTCTTCTACCTCTTCAAGGGAATCGCCCGCCCACCGCGCGTTCACTTGCGGATACTTCTGAAGCGCCCGAACGCACGCGCGGAGGACGAAATCGTTGAAGGAAGGCCGGAACGTGGCGAGGGATTCGCGCATCTTCTTGCTCTCCCCCATGTCCACTTCTATGGTGATGTAATAGTGCGGCGCCTCCGCCTTGCTTTGCGCCATCCGCTCGGCTATGACGCGGCGCATCGGGCTGAGCGGCACACGCCGGCCGCCGCCAGAAGCTGGAGTCGCGCTGACAGGCGCTTCCGCTTGCGCCGCGATGGCGCGCTCCACATCTTCTTTCACGATCTTGCCCTCGGGGCCTGAGCCGCGCACCCCGGCAAGGTTGACGCCTTCGGCTTGCGCCAGGCGGCGGGCCGTCGGGGTGGCTTTCGGGGCGGATGCCGCAGCCGCGGCGACATCTTCCTCCAAAACCCGGCCCATCGGTCCGGAACCGGTCAGGCCGCTGGGATCGATACCGAGTTCCTTGGCCTTCCGCCGCGCCCGGGGAGAAACCCGCTCCACATCATCTTCCCTGGGCGCGCCGCTCTCTTGAACGGCGGGTTCCGCCGCCGGTTGCGAGGGTTGTTCTTGGATTTCGGGTTCCGGGGCAGGTTCCTGGACTGCCGCCTCGGCGGACTCGTATTGGCTGAGGTCGGGGAGTTCCTCGTTCTCGTCTCCGATGAGGGCTACCACCGTCATGACGGGCACAAGCACATCGGGTTCAAGAAGGATCTTGCGCAGCGTACCCGAGGCCGGCGCTTCGTATTCCACCTCGGCCTTGTCCGTTTGCACGCTGAAGAGCGGCTCCCCTTGCTCGACGTTGTCCCCCTCCTTCTTGAACCACTCCACGATCGAGGCTTCCTCGACGGATTGGCCCAATTGGGGCATTTTGATCTCGTGCATGAATACTCCTTACTAGTATTGAATCCATCCGTCCCTTTGGAGACGGCTCAGGCCCTCGGTGATGTATTGCGCCAAGGGGGAATCTTCCGCGATGTGGCAGACTTGGGAGAGGATGAAGGGGAGTCCGTATAGTTTGCGCATGTGCTGAAGTTCCTGTGCGGACGCATCCCCATGGTGATCATACTCAATCGCGGCGGCGACTGCAAAAGCCAGGTTCTTGGGTTGTACCCCATACTCCAAACACAAATTCGCGGCTCCGATCAGACGGTCGTTGGGACCGAGTTTGCGAAGGGGCTCCTTGCCCACGCGCGTTATCTGATCCCCCAGAGCCTTGTTGTGGAAGCGCCGGACAAGATCCTCGGCGTGCGCTTTCAGTTCTTCCGAGTCCATGCGATGCTTGACCGTCAAAGCCTCGCAGCTCTCCGCGAGAGCCGCCTCGACCGCTTCCCGGATGGCCTCGTCCCGGATTGCTTCGTAAATGAAATCGTAGCCGATGAGGTGACCCAGATACGCCGTTGCGGCATGACCGGCGTTGTGCACATACAACTTGCGCTCGACGTACGCCTCGAAGTTGTCCATGGGATGCAGGTGATTGATGGCCGGAATCGCCCCCTTGAACCCATTGGCGTCCACCGGCAACTCGCAATACGCCTCCACGTTGACCGCCAGGAGGTCGTCATTACTACCAGGCTGAGACAGCGGCACCATGCGGCCGATGCTGGCCTCCACGAATCCCACCTTCTCTTCCAAGGCCCCCTGCCGATCCCTGGGTGTGAGCGCCAGGACCTCGTCGCGTAGAAAGGCGCCCGCGTTCAGCAAGTTCTCGCAAATCATAACGTCAAGCGGCGGCGCATTCGGATCCGCAAAGCGTTTCGTGATCCCGCCCGCCAGCGCGGGCGCAATCCGCGGCAGCGCATCAACCCCAACCGCCGTGGAGACGATATCCGCCTCCGCAATCGCTTGCGCGACGGCCTCGGTATCCGCTCCGTTTATCGCGGACACATCCCGAACAGTGATGGTGTAGGATTCTTCATCGGTTATTCGAATCGAATATTCTCCTCGCTCGTTGAGCGCATGAACCACGGTGGCCACCACATCAACGAATACTGTGTGATACCCTGATTCATGGTAGAGCTGACCCAAGAATCCCCGGCCAATATTGCCCGCGCCAAAGTGACCGGCTATCGGTTTAGACATCATGCTCCTTATCGGTTCAAATTACGCGGCTCGAATTACACCTTGGCGCGCTAACACACGTCAAGGAAATGCCACGCTATGGTTCCTGACGTTTACCGCGCGTCTCGTCACGTATCCATTGCACGAATTCAGCGTCGCCCTCTGCAATGGGCCAGGCGACGACGCAGGGGCAGTCATAACTATGGATGGCGCGCACCTTCTCGTCAATTGCGGCGAAATCCTCGCGGCTCGCCTTGGCGATCAAGACCACTTCCTGTTCCTCTTGGATGCCGTCCCAATAGAATATGGAGGTAACGGAACCCAAGATGTTCACGCATGCCGCCAACCGGTTGTCAATAAGCTCCCCCGCAATGTGCCGCGCCT
The DNA here is from genome assembly GCA_003552765.1 of Candidatus Hydrogenedentota bacterium. Lineage (GTDB taxonomy): Bacteria > Hydrogenedentota > Hydrogenedentia > Hydrogenedentales > SLHB01 > SKRY01. The sequence goes on from PUOI01000250.1 coordinate 4,834, forward strand.
CTTTGTAAGAACCCGCTGTCATGTACACGCTAATTGCTTCGGTCATAGTCACCTCCCGTTATAGACATGATTTACATGATTGATAAGATTTCGAGTTATAACAAATACGACTCAACAAAACTAAACTCAATTCTAAATCAAAAGCTATTTCTTCATAAGCAAAAAAATTTATATCTTGTCAATCTTGTAAATCATGTCCATTCCTGTACCTACGAAACTTACGCTTGACTTCAACCGACTTCCCAAAGTTGATCAACAGACCATCGTCAATACCTGTAGCTGCAAGGTAATTGACTAATTGAACTTCGTGTTCTCTTC
>PUOI01000632.1 GCA_003552765.1 Candidatus Hydrogenedentota bacterium
CCCTTACTCTGGAATTTCGGGGCCTCCCTCGTGGAGCGCGCCATGCTCGACGCCTTTTGCCGGGCCTCTGAGATTACCTTTGCCCAAGGGGTGCGCGACAACGCTTTCGGCATCCAACTCAGTGACATTCACGAAGAACTGGCGGATTCAACCCCGCGGGACTGGCTCCCAGAGCAACCCACGCGGCGCATGGGCGTCCGTCATACCGTGGGGCTGGCCGATCCCCTCACCGAAACCGGCATCCCGCCGGACGCTCGCGTAGAGGACGGCTTGCCTCAATCGTTGGAGGCGTGCATCCGCCAATACGGGCTGCACTACTTCAAGATAAAGGTCCCCGCCGATCCCGATGCGGCCATCAAACGGCTCCGGGGCGTGGCCGAACTCCTTCAACGCGAATGCGGCACGTTCGCGTTCACACTGGACGGCAATGAGTTCTTCACCAGCATCGAGAAATTCCGCGAGCTTTGGGACGCCCTGCAACGCGATGAACGCATCGCGGCCTGGTTCAAGGAGGGTCTGCTGTTCCTGGAGCAACCCCTTCACCGCGACGCCGCCTTGAGCGCCGAGGCCACCGCCGCGTTCGCCAACTGGCCAGACCGCCCGCCTATCATTATCGACGAGTCAGACGGCGAGAACGAGAGCCTGCCTCAAGCGCTGGCGCGCGGCTACGCTGGAACCAGCCACAAGAACTGCAAAGGCGTGTTCAAGGGCATCGCGAACGCCTGCCTAACCGCCAAGCGGCGCAGCCAAGATCCCGGGGGGCGCTATGCGTTCAGCGGGGAAGATCTCGCCAACGTGGGCCCGGTCGCCCTGCTGCAAAACCTTGCCGTAACCTCCGTGCTCGGGCTGGAACACGTCGAGATGAACGGCCACCACTATTTCCCCGGCCTCAGCGTCTTCCCCGAAGACCTGCAACAAGATGTCCTCGCAAGCCACGGTGATCTCTACCATGGACACCAGACAGCGAACGGCGCGTTCCCTTCGCTGAATGTCACCGGCGGCGAAATAGCGCTTGACTCCGTGCTCGGCGCGCCGTTCGGCTATCAGATTGCTATCGATTGCGATCGGTTCACGCCCCTGGAAGACTGGCGTTTTGAATCACTGGGCCTTTCGCCGGCGGACTCCGCTCACCCTAGCTCTTGAGGCAAGGCGGCTCCACCCGTGTGTTGCCGGAGTTGCGTCCATGAGCCGCCAACGACTACCATGCTCCTTACCGGATGAATCGGGGCCGGGAAAGAAGGGAGCCGCGCTCACACTGGGCAGTGCGTGACTGCCTGTGCGCGCCGTCCCTGTGTTAGGGGAGGATTTGGGATGAAGCCGATTGAACGCATGAACGCAGTCAGGGATGGGCAAACAGTGGACCACTGGCCTTTTGTTCCCTCGATCTACGAACACGGGGCGCGTCTGCTGAACAAAAGTCCCGGCGAAGTGAGCCGTAGCGCGGAACTTATAGCCGAGGCCGCCATCAAAGGATTTAGGACGTACGAGCATGACCTCGTCACGGTCGGTATCGACATCTACAACATCGAGGCGGAGGCTTTCGGCTGCACGGTGTCGCAGGGAGACGGGAAGAACATACCCGGCATAACGCACCATCCCTTGGCGAACGAGGAGGCCGATCCGCACGAACTCACCATCCCCGAACCGGACGAGGAAAACCGGTTGGGGCTTATTGTTGAAGCCGTGTACCGCGTCATCGAGGAGATAGGAGATGACGTATGGGTCTACGCCTGTATGGGAGGGCCATTCTCCCAGGCGGCGGAGTTGCGCGGATTCGAGAACCTCATCAGCGATATGTACACGGACCCCGACAAGGTTCACGCCTTGCTGGACAAAACCGCGACCCTGGCCATGGAGCAAGCGTGCCGCTTTGCCTCGCTGGGAGCGAGCGTCAATCTGTTCGAGTCCTGGGCGACGATGCCGCTCATTGATCCGCCCACCTATGAACAGTATGTGGTTCCCTACAACAAGCGGGTTATCGACGCAGTGCGCGCCAACTACGATATCCCTCCCCCCGCTGTGATTCTGGGGGGCGACACCACGCATCTGATCGATTTCTTCATTGCAAGCGGCACGGGCCTCGTCGCGGCCGATTATCTGGCGGACATCGCCTATATGCGCGAGCGCATCGGGGATACCCCCATCATCATCCGCGGCAGTGTGGATCCCAAGATGATTGAACGGGCCGATTGGGAGGGGCTGGACAAGATGCTCAACGGGCTGGCCGAAAAAGCGCAGGGTATGGCGCGCTTCGTATGGGGGTGCGGCTGCGTAAGCTACGACACGTCCCCGGAGTACCTCATGCGTTTCAAGGAGATGACCCGCGCCGCCGACGCACGGGTACGCGCCCAGACAGCCGGGAAGTAAAGGACACCGAATCCGTGAGGGAACACGGGGCCTCAGGCTTCGGCCGTATCCTGCTGGTCAACGGCTTCGTCTTTCCCTGCTTCTGCTTCGCACGCTTCGGTCCCGCTGTCCGCTTGCCCGGTCTCGGCAGAAGCGAGGCCGCTGCTGGATGCGCTCTCGTCTTCGGAAGCAGGCTCGTCTTCACCTAGGAAGCGGGCGATGGCCGCCTCGCCCTCCTCGGCGTAGCGTTCGAGGAGATGGGCGACCTTGCCGTTGGTCCCTTCGAGGTGTTGAAGGGCCTCGTCCATCTCCTCGTCGAGTTCCGAAAAATCTTCGTCGCGTTTGATTTGGATTCGTTGTTTCTTGGCCATAACGCTACCTATTCTTCGCGATCAATCACTGGGTAAGGCAATGTGCCAGGTGTATACATCCCCAGGCTCTTCGCCCCCCTCCAAAGGAGGAATAGGGCGTACCGCCGGCATCTTGCCGGCACATCAAGACGCCTCGGAGGGCTGCACAGCCGTAGAAGCGGCGCCCCCGCCGCTCAAAGCCATCAACGCTTCACCCCCCAAGCGGCGTGGACGCCGCTTCTACATTGCCCCCTTGCTGGGGTCGTTTCAGATGTCCATCCGCGCAGGGAGACAAACGTGCAGCATGGGTTGTGAACTCCAAGAAGTGGCACGGGCTTCCAGCCCGTGACTCATGGCCTGGAAGGCCATGCCACCTCTAAGTGCGTTCACTTTGACGGTCAACCCCACAATCGCCGGGTAAGCGGCTGCTCGAGGGAAGAAAATCCCGCTTGATCCACCTACAAAGGGGGAATCCTCCAATCCAAAGCCGCCACACCGGGCGGGCCGCAGTTCACCCAACAGGTGAACAAATCAATTCCCCCTTGGACGGGGGTGGCCCGCAGGGCCGGGGGATGTACACGCCCCTCCGTTACCGCACCAACAGAAGCGGACACGGGGCGTGGTTGAGCGCGTGAGCCGTGGTGCTTCCCACCAGAAGCTCCCGCACCTTGCTGTGCCCGTACGCCCCCAGAATGAGAAGATCGGCCTCCATGGCGCCGGCATGGCGCACGATGACTTCGCGCGGATCGCCGTCGGTCACGGTGTACTCCACATCAAGCTCGTGGGCATCGAGGTACTTCCGGGCCTCCTGTTTCCACTGCTCGCCATAATCCCTCCCCACACATAGCACATGGAGGCGGGCCTTCCATTCATGGCACATGGAGGCCGCCGTTCGGAGCGCGGTACGGGCGTGCGTGGAGCCATCGTAGGCCACGAGGAACCGATCCCCGCCGGGGTGATCGGCGCCCGTAATCAGCACGGGCCGGACCGCCTTGCGCGCCACCGCCTCGGTGGTCGAGCCCAGGAGCCCGTCGAGCCAATCGTCATGCTCCCCGGCGCGGCCCATGATGATAAGGTCGGCGAGTTCGCTCTGTTCGACGATCGTGTGCGCAACGATGCCGGCCGTTTGAATCGTGTCGCAAGCAACCCCCGCCTTTTCACACTCCTCCCGGAAGGCTTGAAGGATGGCTTTCCCTCGCTCCTCGAGAATCATGGAGAGGTTGCCCCGGTAATTGGCATAGGGAGATGTCCCCAAGGAGGCCGAGATGTCGCGGAGAAACGGGCCTTCCAACAGCTTCACATCCACCACATGAAGACCGTGGAGCTTGGCGTTGTGTTGGCTGGCCACGGCAATGGCGTATTGCACGCCGAGCCAGGCGGGGTTGCTTCCATCGGTCGGGACAAGGATGTGTTTGATCATGCGTTCTCCTCGGTCAAACGGCCAAAGGCCTGCAACAGGGCCAAGCCCTCGCGCTGGCTCTTCTCGGGGTGAAACTGGACGCCGAACACATTATCCCGGCCGCACATGGCGGCGAAGCGCACGCCATGCTGCGCCTCCGCGAGGATGACGCCGGGATCCTCGGGCGCGGGATAATAGCTGTGAACAAAGAATACGAAAGGTTGGCTGGACAATCCTTCCAACAGCGGGTTGGGCCTGCCCGGGATTGGAGTCAACGCGTTCCAGCCCATGTGCGGCACCTTGTACCCCGTCTCGCGGCCGTTGGGGAACCGGACGACGGGACCCTTGAATATGCCCAGTCCCTCGGTGTCCTCGCCCTCCTCGCTGGACTCGAACATGAGCTGCATCCCCACGCAGATGCCCAGAAATGGCCGGCCGCTAAAGGCCGCACGCCGGACCGGCTCCACCAGCCCATGCTCGCGGAGGCCCTCGAAACAGTCCTTGAACGCGCCCACGCCCGGCAGGATGACGCCGTTGGCCGTATCAATGACAGCGGGGTCGTCCGTGATCGTGGCTTCAAAGCCCGCCTTCTCGATGCCCTTTTGGGCGCTGCGTAGATTGCCCATCCCGTAATCGACGATAGCGATCATATGTCGAGCTGTCCTTTCGTGGAGGGGACGCCCTCTTCGCGGGCGTCGCGGGCCACGGCTACACGCAACGCGCGGGCGCAGGCCTTGAAGAGCGCCTCGATGCAGTGATGCACGTTGTCTCCGTACCGTAGCCCGAGGTGAAGGGTGAGGCGGGCATTCATGGCGAACGCCCGGAAAAACTCTTCCGTCAACTCGGCGTCGAACCCGCCCAGCGCGGTCTTGGGCAACGCGGCGTGGAAAACGAGAAACGGCCGGCCGCTCACATCCACGGCCGCCTCGGCGAGCGCCTCGTCCATCGGCGTGACGGCGTGCCCGTAGCGCGTGATGCCGCGAGGCTCGCCCAAGGCCTGGGAGAAAGCCCGGCCGATGCAAATGCCCACGTCCTCGACGGTGTGATGGCC
>PUOI01000131.1 GCA_003552765.1 Candidatus Hydrogenedentota bacterium
GGCGGCCGGGGCATCGGCGCGGCCGCCAACGCCATGGACGCCGATCCCGGCGTGCGGTTGACGGCTCTAGCGGATCTCTTTCAGGAACGAGTGGACGACGCTCATAGCCATCTGAAGGAACGGCGGCCCGATCAAGTAACGGCCGATGCGGACCATTGCTTCGTCGGGCTCGATGCGTACCACGATGTGATCGAGGCGTGTGATGTGGTGCTGATCGCCAACGCGGCCAAGTTTCACCCCATGCAGATGACGGCCGCGATTGAGGCGGGCAAGCATGTGTTCGTGGAGAAACCCCACGCCATCGATCCGGCTGGCATTCAACAGGCCGCCCGCGCCTTGGACCTCGCCAAGGAAAACGGTCTCGGGGTATTATCCGGCCTGCACAGCCGCTTCCAGGCGAATATACGGGAGACCATGCAGCGCGTTCAGGACGGTCAGATCGGCGACATCGTGTCGATCGAGGAGAACTACCTGCGGAGCCCTTATTTCGGAAGGAATTTCCGGGATCGTCCGGAAGACCTGCGTGAGATCGAGCTTCAGTATGGCACCCAATACCGCTTCGCCTGGCTTTGCGGCGACGATGTCACCCAGTCGCTGGTCCACAACCTCGATCGGGCCACGTGGGGACTAGGCGAGATCGCCCCCGTGCGGTGCCACGGGTTGGGAGGCCGGTCGGGAGAGCCGGTGTTTGGCGATGTGTTTGATCACCACGCGGTGGTCTATCACTACGAGAACGGCGCGCGTGTATACGCCTTCTGCCGCACCACGGAGAACTGCTATGAGGAGCACAACACGAGCGTCATAATGGGAACCAAGGGAACCGCCTATGTTATGCATGGCAATATCACCGGCGAGAACCCATGGCAATTTGATGGCCAATCACCCGATCCCTTCTTGCAAGAACACCGCGAGTTCTTTGAGTCCATCCGCGAGGGCAGCCCCTTGCACTGCGGCGATTACATGACGCGGAGCACATTGATGACCATTATGGGGCAGCTCTCGTGTTACAGCGGCCAGGAAATTACTTGGGAAGAAGCCGAACAGTCCGAGTATGTCCTGCCGCCCGCTCCGGAGGACTGCACGTGGGAGATGGAGCCGCCCACGGAGCCGGATGCCGATGGCGTCTATCCCGTTCCGGCCACGCCAGGCGTCACGGAAAACGGGTGGCCCGCCGCATACGGCGCGGGTCAACGATAAGCAACTGGCTAGCGAGTGACGTACACAGGCATCGGCGGAGGCCACCACCGTATAGGATGGGTGGTGGCCTCATAGCCGACGTGACCTATGTGAATGAAGGGAGTGTGTAACGTATGCGACACAAAGTAGCGGCAATCATGTTGTTTGGGGCGCTCGGTGTTCTTGTGCTGGCAAGCGGCGTGGCCCATGCGGAAGAAGATAACGTAGAGGCGTCAATCTTCACCCAAGGCGAGACGCCTGGCGAATACCATGTCGACACAGAGACGCTGCATGGGACGCTGGGGGAAGACGGACGATCCTTCGGTCTGCATCCGTTGCATCATGCGCCCAGCGGCATCTCATTGACGGGCGCCGCATTTGGGATAGGCAATTACTATCGCGTATTCACCACGAACCAGCGTTACGATGACCTGCGCGAGCTGCCGGTTGAGACATCCCTCGAATCGCCCGATACCGTGCGCGTCCATTGGCCCGCCACGGAAGACCAGCCCTTCGCGTTGACTGGCGTCTACCGCTGGGTGGCGCCCGATACCCTCGATATCGAGACGATTGTCGAGGCCGAAGCGGATCTGCCCGGTTTTGATGTGTTCCTGGCATCGTACCTGTCCGCCGCGTTTCCGGCATCATCGGCGTATGCCGAGACGGAAGAGGACGAGGCCGGGTTTATCAGCGCAGAGCAGGAAGAGGGCGTGTGGCAGGTGTTTCCACGTGATGCGGAGGCGCTCGCCATGGTGGAAGATGGCCGCTGGGAGATCCCCCCGCACCCCGTGGATTGGGTTGTTCGTCCGGATTTCGCCGAGGCGCTGATCTACCGGCGGGCCGAGGATTCGGAGCTGATTGTCGCCATGATGGCGCCGCCCCAGGACTGTTTCGCCTTGTTTACTCCCGAACGCGGCGAGGCGCACTACTCGATGTACCTCTCGCTCTTCGGCCGCACCATTGAAGCGGGTGAAAGCGCAAGCACAACGGTGCGCGTCATTGTTGACACGCTGGATGAGGATGCGTTGCTGGAACGCTATCAAGACTTTTTGGACGAGCATTCGGAATAGAGGCTGCGCGGCCATCAATCGGAGATTTCGGAATTATGGTGAATCTGCCCCTGGACAAGATGACGGTTGAGGAAAAACTTCAGGTCATGGAGGAGATTTGGGACGATCTGAGCGGTCGTGCGGAAGGTGTGCCTTCCCCCTCGTGGCACGGCGAGGTTCTCGCTGAACGCGAGCAGGCCGTGGAGCGGGGCGAGGCCGTGTCCGAGGAGTGGGCAGCCACGAAATCGAAGATACGGGAATAACACCCCGGCGCCGGGGACCTCCACTCTGTAGAAGGGACCGTCAACGACGCAGGTCAACTCCTTGTGAAGGCCCCGGCGCTGCCAAGGGATAGATGTATCGATTGAGGCTCCAGCGGTATGGATGAATTGAGTCCCGCCGTCAGTCGCTTTGGCGCTCGCTGAGATAGGCCTCGAAACGTTCTGCTACCTCGCCTTCCTCCGCATCGCCGCGATGGACGTAAAGCCGGTACTCCAACGTGACGTCGTCGCCGGGTTGGAGCACATAGGGATCGTCTTGCGGCCACGCCTGTCCGAGGAAACCATAATGCCGCAGGGTCCAGCCATCATGCGGATAATCCGGGTTGTCTGGATGCTGGAAGATGCTGGTCCCCGAATAGGGGCCATCCGCTTCGACACGGGACGAATAATCGGCCCAGGGCGTATCGGCGTTATTGCTGTCTTCCAAGAGCCCTGGAGCGCCGGCAATCTGTTCGTCCGGCCGGGCGCTGTCGGGCCGCACGTTGAATCCGCCGTATCCGCCCGCCAATGCGACATCTTCTTGCGAGACGTTGGTGAAGGTGAGTTCGAAGTCGATGGCGCGGCCGATATCGTCCGCGGGATGGACCGTGAAGCGAATGTCTTCGCGGATGAATGGTTCTTCCTCATCCGTAAGCCGCCAGCCGTTGCGGACATGGACAAGAACGCTGTCCTCCCGCACCTCTTTCTCGACCCATTCCTCGAACAGTTGACGCACGCCAGCCAAGTGCCAGACGTCCACGCCCTGGTCCCCATATTGCACGCCGGGCCAACTCCAGAAGACGCCGCGGTGATGGGGATGATCATCGGGGAAATCCTCGGTCAGCACATCGCCGTCCAGTCCAAACAGGGGATGGATGTAACTTGAACGGCGGTATTGCTCCTGAAAATCCGTGTCCGCGTCCTCCGGCTCAATCGTGCCGTGGTTGTAGCCCAGGACCGGTTCTCCCGCCTCCGTGATCCACAGTGTGGTCCCGTCGTCTTCATAGGCAAACTCAGCGCCGGCCATGGGGCTTATAACGAGGCAGAGTGCGCTTAACAACGCAAGTGTCCGTGGCATGGCAATCGTTCCTCCTTTTCTGTCGTACATCACTCAAGAGATGCGCCTCCCCGGAGGCGCGTGTTGTGATATTGCCGTTAACTGTAGCAGGTTTGGCGCCGGGCCCTCAAAGGCTCCAACCCCGCCGAGCGCTTCCGTACAGGCATTCAAAGACCGGCGCGGGGCGGGCGGCTTCGTCCATTAAGTTGAGAGCAGCTCCATACCGTAGTATACTGCGGGCGCTATTGCCAATAATCTGAACGGACCTCGTTGCCGGCAGTGTCTGCTGTTCCGGCGCGGGACGGTTACATGTGGAGGAGACGTTTATGAGCAAGACCGATACAGTGAAGTTACGGAATGTAGGGGTGGTGGGCCATAGCGGGACCGGCAAGACCATGCTCATCGAGCATGTGCTGCACAAGGTGGGCAAGACGTCCCGCGTTGGCCGCATCGAAGACAAGAACACGGTGGGGGATTATCTGGAAGAGGAGAAGGAGCGCCAGCAGACCATTTGCATGAAGCTCATGCATTGTGATTGGAAGGGGACGCGCATCCATTTGGTGGATCATCCTGGCTACGTGGATTTCCAGGGAGAAATCGCGGCCAGCGTCCCGGCGCTGGATGGGATAGTCATTACGGTGGACGCCGCCACGGGGCCTCAAGTGGGAACCGATCTCGCCTACAATTATGCCGCCGAGCACAACACGCCCAAGGCTTTTTTCGTCAACAAACTGGACCGCGAAAACACCAATTTTGATGAAGTTGTCTCGAAATTGCAGGACATCTATGGTCCCCAGTGCGTGCCTTTCGTGCTTCCCATTGGCGAAGGCGACAAGCTGGAGAAGGTCGTCAACGTTCTCAAAGGCAATGATCCCGCCGTGGCCGATCAGGTAAGCAGCCTCAAAGAGAGCATGGCGGAGGTCGTGGCGGAATCCAACGACGAGCTTCTCGAAAAGTATTTGGATACGGGGGAGCTGACGGAAGAAGAATTCACCCGGGGCTTGCAGGAAGGGCTTGAGAACGGCAAGGTGGTCCCGATTTTCGCGGGCAGCGTGGATAAGGACATCGGCATTGACGAGTTGCTTGACGAGATCGTGGACGTCTTTCCTTCGCCTGTGGATCGCAAAGTGGTGGCGTACAACGCTTCCGGTGAGGAGGTCGAAGTGAAGGCCGATCCAGAGGGGCCGTTCCTTGGCCAGGTATTCCGTACCGTCATTGACCCCTACGTGGGACAGCTTACCTATTTCCGGGTGTTCAGCGGGACGCTCAAGTCCGATAGCGAGTTTCTGAACGTCACGCGCGGCGTGAAAGAGCGCACAGGCAAGCTGTATCTTATGTGCGGAAAAGAGCAGGTGGCTGTGGATGAAGTGAAGCCTGGCGATCTCGCCGCCATGACCAAGTTGAAGCACACCTCTTTCGGCGACACGCTTAGCGCGCCAGGACAAGAATTGCGGTTGCCCGAAATCAAATTGCCTGAATCGATGGTGAAGCTAGCGATATCCGCGAAGTCAAAGGGTGATGAGGATAAGATCGGGGAAGGGCTTAACCGGCTTGCCGAAGAGGATCCCACCTTCACCCACTAC
>PUOI01000301.1 GCA_003552765.1 Candidatus Hydrogenedentota bacterium
AGATCAAACGCGCCGTCTTCACCAGTACTGTCCGTGTTGTCGCCTTGGCCGTCCCCCATACCCTCCCACATCCATTCCGCGCCCTGTCCCGCCATGACCTGGACCCCTTCAACCCCCTCGCCGCGGGCATCGGCGCGCACCACCCGGCCGCTAACCCCCGCCGCGCGCTGCAACTGGATGTCCATGCGGAGTTCGCTTCGGCCATGAATAGGCACAGCCTCTTCATGCGAGGCGTGGCCCTCCGAGTGGCACGCTAGCACAAGCCGCGGAAGGGACTCGTCTTCGCCGCCCGTCCATTCCATCTCGATGCTGTAGCTGCCGCGGTCCGTGGTTTCGGTGGCGGCCAACGCCTCCGCCTCGCCGCGTTGGCGAATCGCTTGGCCGGGGGGCGTCATGCCGCCCCCGAAGAATTCGTCCGATGCTTGCTCCAGACGCACCTCAGCCCCCGCAATGGGCGCGCCGCCCCGGCGTTCGGTCACCGTGCCGTAGATTTGTATATGCGTTGGCTCGGCCTGTGGACCGGCGCCGTCAGCCATTGGCGCATCTTCAGAGGCCATTACGACAGAGGCCTCATCTCCCACAGCCTCCGCCTCCGTGACCGGGGGGCTGTCCTCATCGGCATCCGAGAAGATTTGCCACGCTATGAGCCCCACTCCAACCAAAAAAAGGAGGGCGATAAGGCCCCCCGCAATCTTCTCCGTACGCATCGCTCGACTCCTCCACTTGTATGGCGCATTGGCGCCCACTCATCACATTCGCTCAACGGATGCTCCCCCGCATACTCCTTGGACCGCGTTCGTCTCCAAAAAGATTCATGCGCCATCTGCCACGGCCGCCGCCTTCAGTGGGTAGCATGCGCTCAGTCATTCCCGGTGTCCGGCTTTGTCCATAAAGGGATAATGCCGGGATCCATATGCGCAATGGCGATGCGAAGCGGCATGTTCTGGGTGTCATGCTGGTGGCAGTACAACACCGCCCAGACGCCATCGTAGCGAATGAGTTGAGGCCGTGCGCGGGTCGTGGTTTCGACGGTGAAAATGGGATTTGTCTCGCTCTCTTCATACGGTCCCATGAGATCAGGCGCAATGGCGAGCCCAAAGCCGCGTTCTCCATCCCATTGGCCGGGAAAGACGGTATACCATGCGCCATCCCAATAGACCGGCCGGGTATCAGGGATGAAGTCTCCCTCGAAGCCTTCGTAGCGCTCGAATGGCCCAGCGGGATCGTTGGACGCCAGAATCAGCCTCCCGTAGGTGCGGTCCTCTCCAGTGCGATTGGAGCCGGATATCTGCATGTAGTAGGTTCCCTCGTGGTAGAAGGCCCACGACGCGTACACCCGGCCCTCCGCCTCCAGTTCCTCCGGCGTGGCCTCAATGCGTTCCGGGGCGGCCTCGGCGTAATCGTCGATGGTCAAGGTAGGCCCTGGCTCATAGGTCCAATTCACGAGGTCCGTGCTGTAGGCCGTGCCCACCGCGCGAATGCCGGGGTAGTCCCCCATGGAATCGCCAAAGTAGACCACCCATTGCTCGTTGGGTTCATCGTAGAGCATCGCGCGCGGCATGGCGCGGTCGGAGCCCTGCCAGTCCTGCACCTCATACAGCACCGGGTTGCCGGGATAGTCCTCCCAATCCACAAGATTGCCGGAAAACGCCAGGCTGCCAGTTTGCTGCCGCGCGATGCCTCTTTCCCCAGCCTCGGAAGGATCGGGAGGCTTCGAGTTGTAAAGCAGGCCAATGCCGCCGGGAACCTGAAACACGCCCCGCGGCTTGATCCGCAGGCCCCACGCCTCGTCGAGGCTCATCACGTCGCCTTCAAGCTTGTGCCAAGACTCCGGATTGAGAGGAGGAGGGCCGGTTTGATCCGGACCACCCTGTCCAGGGCCGATGAGGCCAACGGCAGTGAGTAAGGCGGCCGGCAATAGCGTAGCTAATGAGAGATGCATGGGGTTAGTCCTCCGCTGTATCGTTTGTATCGTCGTTGACGCCTTCTATCACCGATTCCGGAGCGCGGGGCCGCGCCTCGGACGACGACACCTCCACAAAACGATAGGCCCCCTCGCTCGCGGGAGGCGTGATGGCCACCGGCGTCCGGCCCCACGGCAGGGCGGGCTCCATCTCTTCGCCTTCTTCGTCCACCAGCTCCATTTCCCAAGGCCCCGAGATCAAGAGATCAAGGGGATCGTCCACGAACAGATTGATTTGGCTATGCATGGGGAAATCTTGGCTGTAGCGGTTGGCGAATCCGATGGCCCAGCGGGCAGGTTTGATCTCGCGGCGCAGCCGGTAATGAAGGCTCTCCGCCGGCTCCCACGGCGGCGCAAGGTTCGTAGCGGTTCCATCAAAACTGAGATAAGCGTCCTCGCCATACCAAAACGCGTAGGGCGTTGGGCCGAAATAGCGGGCGCCCTCTTCACTCAGCGACGGACACACAAAGGTGGGCATGGGCAAAGCCTCGAGCGCGTCCAAGAATGCGCCGTACTCTTCTTCGGTCTCGTTGGCGGTGAGTTCGCCCGTAATTAGGACCAAGTCCGCGTTGGCTTCATCGATTTCGGCGGCGATTTCCTCGAAAAGCCCTAGGGACTCCTCGAGATCCCCGCCGCCGCCAATCGCGGGGTCCGCGATGTGAGCCACGAGGTACACCTCGGGGAAGGATTCCTTCACATGGAGCGCGCGTTCATTGCGATCGCGCTCGCCTTCCCCCTCCCGTTCGGCCTCCAGGGCATAGACCCCTGGCGCAATCTCGTCGGGAAGGTGGCACGTCGCCACGTAACGGCCATCGGGACGCGCCTCCCATTCCACCGCCATCGTCTTCGTTCCGTCTTCGCCAGCGAGTTTTAGGGGCGTCTGCTTCGTTAGCACGGCCTCAAACGCCGCTCCGGGCCGGACCAGGGAGGGCTGACCATTGTGAGGACTCAAGATGATATCGAGCGCGCCATCCCCGGCGCGGCCCATGGCTCCGGACGCGAGACAGACGGCGCAGATGGCCAGCATAAGGCGGGATATCGTGCTCATTGGCTGTCCTCCGGCCGCCAAGCGGGATGGGTGGCGGGTTGATCGGCTTGGGTCACCGGCTCGGCATCCTCGCCTTCCACGCCGCTTACAAAGATCCGCGGCGCGCCATCGCGATTCGAGACGAACGCCACGCGTTCTCCGTCCGGCGCCCACGCAGGCGCCCAATTCTCATACGTTCCGGATACGGCCACCTCGTGCACGCGCATCGTCTCCGGATACACCCGGAAGATGCCGCGCCGTTCCTCCCGAAAAGATTCGAAAGCGATCCATTCCCCATCGGGGGACCACGCGGGATTCCAATCCGCCCGGCGATGATTGCTCACATTGACCAAGCCCCGGTCCTCCGAGGCGATGAATATATCGCGGAACCCGCCATCGTTGGACTCGAACGCAATCATGTCCGGGTTCGCGGGATTGGGGGCGGGCGCCCATTCAAAATAGCGGCCCTCACTATCCTCCCCAACGGGTATCGGCTCCGCCGCGTCTTCCGTGACCCGATACAAGTCCGAGCTCAGATTACGCCCCGGCGTTCCCGTGAGGCCTGTCGCCAGCAGTTCATCGTCGCTCATCCAACGGACCGTCAGCAGCCCTTCCCGGCCCCCACCCCAGACCGTCTCTTCGCCCGTGGCGCGATCATGCACCCGGATTTGGCGCGCCAATCCTTCTCCCGCGGAGTACGCGATGCGCTCGCCGTCCGGCGCCCATTGGGGAAGGCGATTATGGGACGCCTCGGTCTCAAGCATGACGCCCTCGAAGCCATCGGCGCGAACAACGTAGATGCCCACGCCTTCCCCGTCTTCTGTCTCAAAGGCGAGCCATTCGCCGTCCGGCCCCCACACGGGAGGACCGTCCCCGCCTCCGGGCCCGAGTTCCCTGACGTCGCCGCTTTCCACATCAACGACACACACTTGTCGCGTGGCGGCCTGAGACCCAACCAGATAGGCGAGTTCACCCTCCGCCCCTGCAACAGCCAATGATAAAATAACGGGTAGTAAAATATTCATGGAGGTTAGTTTAGCACGGCGGGCCACGCCCCATCTAGGCTTCTTGATTCGCTCCTTTCCGCCGCCGCGAAGCGCTGTGGTATCCTTGAGATATGGAAGATCGTCCGGAAATTGCATCGCTGACCCAATTGGAACTCACGCCTGATCCCGCGGCCCGCAGGGATCCCGAGACATTTCTGGCCGAATTCGACTTGAGCCAAGTCCCCACGGCTAGCGGCTGCTACATCATGCGGGATCAGGCGAATAAGGTGATGTACGTTGGGAAGGCGCAGAACCTGCGCGCGCGCATCCGTTCGTATATCAACGATCAGGATACGCGCTACCGCGTCAAGTTCCTGATGCGCCGGGTGGCCCGGATCGATTTCATGGTCACCACCACGGACAAGGAGGCGGTGCTCCTTGAGAACAGCCTCATCAAGGAACACAAGCCCCGCTATAACGTTCAGCTCAAGGACGACAAGACGTATGTCAGCCTGAAGCTCAACGTGCAGCATCCCTACCCGCGGGTTACCGTGACGCGTAACGTGAAGCGCGACGGGGCCAAGTATTTCGGGCCGTATTCAAGCGCGCAGGCCGTCCGCGAGACATTGCGCCACCTCCAGAAGATCTTTCCGCTGCGCACCTGTAGCGACGCCGTGCTCAACAACCGCACGCGGCCCTGCCTGTATTACCAGATGGGGCAATGCGCGGCGCCCTGCGTGGGCTATATCGGCAAGGAGGCGTACCGCGAACTCGTGGACCAGGTCCAGCTCGCGCTCGAAGGCCGCAACACCGAATTGAAGACGCGGCTCAAGGAAGCCATCCAAAAACACGCGGACGCCCTGGAATTCGAGCAGGCCGCCCTGCTCCGCGATCGGCTTCACGCCATCGAACACATCCTCGAACGCCAGCGGACCGTTCGCGCGGGCCAAGAGGGGGACACCGACGTGTTCGGCGTATATACCGAGGGGTGCTACAGCGAGGTGCAGGCGCTCTTTTTCCGCCAGGGCAAGCTGACGGGCGGACGTTCGTTTTCGTTCAAGCGCCACGAGATGCCCGTGGACGAGATGCTGAGTTCGTTCATCTTGCAGTACTATAGCGACGGCGCGCTCATCCCGCCCGAGATCCT
>PUOI01000207.1 GCA_003552765.1 Candidatus Hydrogenedentota bacterium
GCACGGCTGTCTTCGCCTTACCCGCCTGCATAAACTGGAGCAGGGCCATCTGCGCCGTGGCGTCCTGCATGGCCACGCGATCCGGCGCGAAGTCCACGTAGTCCTCGCCTCGCTTGAAAGGACGCTCCGGCATCCCGTGAAAGAGGTGGGCGTATAGGATTTTCTCGGAGAGCGTGAGGGGCCGGCCCACGAGACGGCGCGCCGCCTCGACCCGTTGGCCAAGCCCGGCGTAGATGCGTTGAATCATGTCAAAATCAAAAGCCATTGCTAGCGTACCTTGTCGTTGATTGCGTCGTACTGGCGGGAATATTCGGGAAACATTCAGGAAAGCGCGCGAGCCCGTCCCATTCGAGCGAACCCGTGTGAAGGTAGTATACCGGCCAAACAATCGATGGCGCAACGCCCGGCTATAGCCTGATCGCCAGGTAAGAACGCGGCTTCGGGGACCAATATTCCCGCTTGATCCCGTAGCGCCGGCGTCTCGCCGGCACATATATGTTGCCGTCTCTACAGACGCTCTTCTTTGCCGGCGAGACGCCGGCGGTACAATTCCCCCTTAAGAAAGGGGCAGGCCCGTAAGGGCCGGGGGATGTAAACGCCCCGCACACCGCCGTATCCGGCATTGGGGCATGACGCTCAATCGCCACATAGGGCTGTGGGGCATTGATGGGAACGCACTGTATGGCGTACGATGGAGTAGACAGAAGGAATTGGAGGCCACGTGGAGGCGGGTTAGGTGAACGAACATACGGATTTGGCGGTTGATGCGGAGGTGTTGGCGCGGCATGACCGGCCGGGGCCGCGGTACACGAGTTATCCGCCGGCGAATGTCTGGGACGAGGCGTTTCCGGAAGCCCGGTACCGGCAGGCGTTGGCGGAGGCGGCGGAACGGCGGGAGCCGCTTTCGTTGTATACTCACATCCCGTTTTGCCATGGGCGGTGCGCGTATTGCGGATGCAACGTGATCGTCAACCGGAAACCGGGGGCCGAGGACCGGTATCTGGATTATGTGGAGCGCGAGTTGGCGCTTCTCGCGGAGTTTGTGGGACATCGGCCGGTGGCGCAGCTTCATTGGGGCGGGGGGACACCGACATTTCTGACCGTGGAGCGGCTGGAGCGGCTTCACGGGATGATCGGCGCCCGGTTCGGCTTCACGGAAGACGCCGAGCAGGCATTGGAGGTGGATCCCCGAGTGACCACGCGGGAGCAGGCGCGGGTGTTGCGGGCGCTGGGGTTCAACCGCGTGAGCCTGGGGGTGCAGGATTTTGATCCGGCGGTGCAGAAGGCGATCGGACGAAATCAGACCGAGGAGCAGACGCGGCGGCTGATGGAGTGGCTGCGGGAAGATGGATTTAACGGCATCAACATTGACCTCGTGTATGGTTTACCCAAGCAAAACCTGGAGGCATGGGACCGCACGCTGGCTACCATCGCGGAGTTGAGGCCGGAGCGCTTGGCGGTGTATAGCTACGCGCATTTGCCGTCGAAGCTGCACAATCAGCGGCGGATTGCGGAAGAGGAGTTGCCGCCGCGCGAGACGAAATACGAGTTGTTCGCGCTGGCGCGGCGCCGGCTGTTGGAGGCGGGCTACCGGGCGATTGGCATGGACCATTTCGCGGCGCCGGGCGATGAGCTGACGGAAGCCATGGACGCGGGGCGGTTGCGGCGCAATTTCATGGGCTACACGGTGCAGCCCGGCGCGGACATGCTCGGCGTGGGCGCGTCGGCGATTGGCGACATCCAGGGCGTGTACGCGCAGAACGCGAAGAAGCTGTCCACATATTACCAGCCGTTGGACGAGGGGCGGTTCCCGGTGCATTGCGGGCATGCGCTGAGCGCGGATGACGCGATGCGGCGCTGGGTCATCCACGAGCTGATGTGCAATTTCGGCGTGGACCATGCCGCGTTCGAGGCGCGGTTTGGCCAGCCGTTCGGAGAGGCGTTCGCGCGTGAAGATCCGGCGCTCAAGGAATTGGAGGCCGCGGACTTCATCGAACGCGGGCCGGATCGCCTGGCGGTGAAACCGTTGGGACGCGTGTTCATCCGCAACGTGGCCATGACGTTCGACGCGTATCTCGGCCGCGCGGTGTCCGAAAAGGCTTATTCACGGACGGTATAGGGCTCGTCGCTTGCCTGACGCCGCGCCTCTCGAAGGAATCCGTGGGATGCTGTTCCCGGAAGCACCGTCCCTGTCCGGCGATTGAAGAGCAACGCAGCGTTGGTATTCTCCGGTAATGATGTGCTATAAACATGGTATAAGTTGTGGGGTAGGATGTTTGCCGCCGTTATTCTCGACGCGCCGGCATTCTAGGTGAAAACATGTTTACATCGTATAAGCAATGCCAGCCATGGCGCCGGTTCCTGGCGCTTTTTGCCGTGGCGCTTCTCCTTCTCGCCGGGGATACCCCTACCACAGAGGATAGGGAAACCTGGAGCGATCCCTATCCGGGAGTGCGCTACTTGATGGCCGAGCGAGTGGAAGGCCCCAACCGGATCCATGCGTTGTTCATTGACCTGGATCACCCCGCTCCCTCGTTTACCGTCAATCGGCCGGACGACCGGGGCATGGAGGCCAGCGAATTCGCCGAGGCGTACGACGTGGACATCGCCGTAAATGGCGGCTTCTACGATGTGGCCAACCACGATCCCATTGGACTCACCATGGGAGAGGGGGCCTTCTGGGAAGATAGCCGTGATTACGAGCGTTACGGCTATGTGGCCTTTGGCGATGACAACCGGGTCGAGATCTCCACCCCCACGGAGATCCTGGATGAGCCTGAGCCGTGGATGAAGCATATCGTCAGCGGAACCCCACTGCTCATTGAGGATGGCGAGATCGTTGTGGAAGACGGGGGCAACAATCTCGCCCGGAAGCATCCGCGCACGGCGATCGGTTTGGAGGAGGATGGCCGAACGCTGATTCTCGTGGTGGTGGACGGGCGTTGGCCGGGGCAAAGCCACGGCATGTCGCTCACGGAGCTGGCGGACCTCATGAAGGATCTCGGCGCTCACCGGGCGCTGAATCTTGATGGCGGCGGTTCGACTACCCTGTACATCCGAAGCTTGGAGGGCGTGGTGAACCGGCCCAGCGGCGGCTCGGAACGGGCCGTGAGCAACCTCTTGGGAGTGCGGATTGATAAGAACCAAGAGGAATAGACAGGGTTTATAATATTGACAAGACAGGATGAGGTTGTGCGCCTCATTAAGATAGTGGAGGTTATCTAATACCCGAAAATTGACTCGAAAGGCCCCGTTTTACCCCACGCACTGCGTTGTATTGTTCCATAAATGAACTCATTCTATCTTGTAAATCCTGTCCATTATCCCCTCCCATATCCCCTCGGATGCGAAACAGAAACACACGCAAACACTAAGGAGATTCGTACATCGTATGGCGGCGTTAGGTTCACCTCACCGGCCTTTGAGAGTGGCCATCATTGGAAGTGGTCCCAGCGGGTTCTACGCGGCGGAAGCTTTCTTGAAAACAGATCTTCATGTCGAACTGGATATGTTCGAGCGGCTCCCCACGCCGTTCGGCTTGGTCCGCGGCGGCGTGGCGCCGGATCACTTGAAGATCAAGAGGACGGCGCGGACGTTTGAGAAGATCGCCCAACATGAAAACTTCCGGTTCTTTGGCAACGTGACCATCGGCCGGGATCTGTCCGTGGATGAACTCCGCCAATTCTATGATGCCGTGCTCTTCGCTTGCGGCGCCGAGTCGGATCGCAAACTGAATATCCCCGGCGAGGATCTCCCCGGCAGCCATGCCGCCACGGAGTTTGTGGGATGGTACAACGGCCACCCCGATTACCAGGATCGCGAATTTGATCTCTCCCAAGAGGCCGCCGTGGTCATCGGCCAGGGCAACGTCGCGATGGACGTAAGCCGCATTCTGGCGAAGACCGTGGACGAGTTACGCGAGACCGATATCACCGAGAAGGCGCTTGACGCCCTGGCCGAGAGTAAGGTCAAGGAGATCTACCTTGTTGGAAGGCGCGGTCCTGTGCAGGCCGCTTTCACTCCGCCGGAAATCAAGGAGATGGGGACCTTGGCGGATTGCGACGCCGTCGTGGATCCGCGCGATCTGGTCTTGAACGAGGCCAGCCAAATCGAACTGGATAAGCCGGATCACCATCACCGGGTGAAGAACGTGGCCATCCTCGAAGAGTTCGCCGCTCGGAAACCCACGGGCAAGAGCCGCCGCCTCAACATCCGTTTCTACCAAAGCCCAGTGAAGCTGTTGGGGACAAACCGGGTTGAAGCGGCCGTGCTCGAAAAGAACGAACTCGTGGGACCGCCCTACAGCCAAAAGGCGCGCGGAACGGGCATCAAGGAAGAGTTTCCCTGCGGTCTCGTTTTCCGCAGCGTCGGGTACCGGGGAACGCCCATCGTAGGCGCGCCCTTTGACGAGAACCGGGGCGTGTTTCCAAATCAAGATGGCCGCGTTACGGACGCCGAGACGATTGTCCCCGGCATGTACGCCGCCGGCTGGATCAAGCGCGGTCCGAGCGGGGTCATCGGGACCAACAAGCCCGATAGTCAGGCCACGGTTGGGTCCATCCTCGAAGACTTGACCCACCTGCTGCCCTGTCCCACGCCGAGCACCCGGCGCGTGCGGGAGTTGCTGGAATCGCGCGGCGTGCCCTTCATCACGTTCGAGGAATGGCGGCGCATTGACGAGGCCGAAATCGAGCGAGGCAAGGCCAAGGGCAAGCCCCGCGAGAAGTTCACCAGCGTCGAGGAAATGCTGGAAGTGGTCAACAAAGCGCCCGCCGCCTCCAAAAACGAGTAACCGCGCCATTCGGGGACAACGAGGGGAGAATCATCATGAAAACCGCATCAGACGTCACCCGGCGCCATTTCTTGAAGACCGCATCGGCAGTCACCGCGGCGGCGCCCTTCGGCGTTCACCAGGCGCGCGCCGCGAATTCGCGGCCGCCGAACATCGTCTTCGTCTACACGGACGACCACGGGCCGTGGGCGTTGGGGCTTGAACATCCGCAGGCCCACACGCCCCACATGGACCGGCTCTTCGCGGAAGACGGAGCCCGCCTCGTCAACGCGTTCGTCGTCACTCCCGTATGCAGTCCCGCGCGGGCCTCCGTGTTTACGGGCCGCTA
>PUOI01000118.1 GCA_003552765.1 Candidatus Hydrogenedentota bacterium
AAGGTGGGAATGGCCGTTGCCGTCGCGCCACGCTTGCTCATGCCCGTATTCGCGGCTGGGCGGCATGAGTTTGTCTAGAATGGCGGGCAGATCTTTTTGCAGACCGGGCTCGAACTCAATCGCGCCGATGGCCCCCGTGCTTCCGACGTTGAACACGTGCACTACGCCCACGTTTATCCCGGAATTCGTCACGGCCTCTTGAACCCGCGCCGTAATGTCATGCATATCCCCGTGGCCGCTGGTGGAAACCATGATGTTCGCTTGATGGGTCATCGTTCGTATCCTTTGTCTTTTGTGTGTATTCGTCAAAGGATACGGCGTACCGAAACCGAATTCAACCACCCCTATCGCCGGCTAAAGGCCCGCGCAAGATGGCCTCCCCGCCTTTCATACCAGCGGTACGAGCCAGCGCTTATCCCCCGCCTTTGCGAATGCTCCCGTCCACCGCGAAAGGCCCCGAGCCCAGCAGCAGGAGGAAAATGGAGCCCAGCAACATGCTGAAATCGGTCCGGGAGGCGTGCGCCATTTCCCAGAAACCGTCCTCAAGGAAGATGGGAATCTTCGTGGTGGTGATCGCGACGATCATAATCACAATCAGAGGAATGACCGCCAGCCGGGTGAAGAGGCCGAGCAGCACCAGGGCCCCGCACAAGACCTCGAAACCGCCCACGAAGTACCCCGTGAACTCGGGAAACGGGATGCCAATATCTTCGAAGCGGCCCGCGCCGCGGACATCGGGATACAGAAACTTCTGGATGCCCTCAGACAGGAACACGGCGCCTACCATGAGGCGGATGAGGATGCCGGGGGTGGGCGCGTCACTTTTCGCGGACCATTGGACGATGTTCATGGGATCGTTTCTCCTTTTCAGCGTTGGGTTTCACCTGCGTCACAGCGCGTCCACGGCGGCGGCATAAGCATTGGCGTCGAACTTGCGCCGGAGTCCGGCGGCGTTCATGTAACGGACTTTCCCAAACACAGGGCGCTCGGCCCAAGGGCGATCGTGTTTGCCGAAGCACCATGCCACGCCCGCGAACGAATTGGGATCGCGGCCGTCCAGCTCGTACTTGTTGTTCAGGTACAGGGCGGTCTCGAAGGCCTCTTCCGGCGTGGCCGACCACTCCAGAATCTTCTTGCCCCAATACATGCGCATGTAGTTATGCATCTTGCCCGTCTTAACCATTTCGAGCTGCGCCGCATTCCAATAGGGATCGTGGGTATCCGCGGCCTCCCACGCGGCGCGATCGTACACGTAGTCGCGCGGGACATTTGCATGCTCCGCCAGGGTCCGCCTGGCCCAGTCCGGAAGACCGGCAAACTGATCGTAGGCGGGATTGTACCAGACGAAGTTCATGCTCAGCTCGCGCCGAACCACGAGTTCTTCAAGATAGGCCTCGACACACGCTTCCGTGTGCGGTTCGGCGGCATCTTGCACGGTCAACGCAATCTCAAGCGGAGCGATTTGACCGAAGTGGAGGTAAGGGCTCATGTGACTCTCGGCCCCCGCGTTGGGATCGTTGCGCTCGGTCGCGTAGCGGCTCAACCGGTGTTCGAGGAAGGCGCCAAGCTGTTCTTGCGCGGCGCCATAACCGCCCCGGTGCGCCGGCGACGGCGGCACGGAGTGGTCAATATTGAGTTGCTTAACCAGCGCGCCGATGTCCGAGAGATCCTCGCCGGGCAAGGGAGGCGTCCAATCGCGCTGGCGCAACGTTCGAGACTTCAATGGGACCAAAAAGCGATCAAGATGTTTATGGAGTTTCGGCCGTATCGTCCGGGCGGCGTATTCTTCTTTGTTGGAGACCGTTCGGACGGGTACGATTACGTCGCTCTCGACCTCGGCCACCGGACACGGCGCGTGCTCCGCAATCTGCCTGCGCCACTCACGTTGGACCCGGAGATAGCCGCCATCCATGACAAGAAGGGCGGCGTCCGCCGCGGCTTCAAGCGCCACCTCCGGCGGCGCGCCCCGGCGAACCACGAGCGGAATCCCGCGTTCACGCAACGCCGCCTGTGTTTCGGTCAATCCCTCAAGCATGAACTGGTAATGCCGCGCGTTCGCCTCCGGAAAGGAATCCGTCAACGCAAACACGGCCCACAGCGGCTTATCCAGGCGGTTGGCCTGCTCGATAGCGTACTCAAGGGCATGGTTGCACTGCGCGCGTTGGGCCTGCTGCATCCAGTACAGCACATGGGGTCTGGCGAGTGCGGATGGTGCTTCATTAAGCCAGGTGACGCGCTCATCGTGAATCATGCTCGTACTCCATTTCAACGCTCATCTTCGTGCACTGGGGCGCCTGCCAGGTTTCCCGTTTTCCCGAGTTGTTTGATACAATAATTTCAGCGGTCGACAGCGTTTACAATAGGCCGGTCCCATGATATCCGCATTGATTCCATAAAACCAGAAAGGTGTTGGCAAAGGTATGTATAGAACCACGAATACCCGCATTCTCTTTTGTTTGGCGGGCGCTCTCGCGTTGGCGGGATTGCTCGTTGGCTGTGAACCGCCCGCTCCGGCCGATCCCCAAGATGACGATGCGGAAGCGCCCATTTTCGAGATCCCGGAGGAAGACCCCGTGACCGCGCGTCCCACGGCCCTGGACATAGGCGATGTCGAGGCGCAGGTGTGGCTGCAAGGGACCCTCGATCCCGATATGGATGATCCCGGCATCCATGCGCAAGCGATGGTCGATCGACGTCAGCGGCGCAACATGGTCCGCATCCAAGTCGAACCGCCTTACCCCGACGAGCTTTGGCTCCACTACGAAACGACGTGCGAACGCAACTTCCCCGATACCCCCGCCGTCATTCGCGGCAGTTTCGTACGCGACGTGGACGGCGCCGAGCTGGGGCGCTTGGCGGGCGTGTTCGGCGAGGATGGGGTCAATACGCAGTATACAGCGCGAATAGATGCGTTGGAAGGCCTCGAAGAGATCCCCGAGTCGTTCCTCATCACTTTTGAGGGCGAGGCGCTCCTCCTCGAATCTGACGTGGATGAGGCCGATGTGGACCCCGAGGAAGCGGAAACCACCCCGGGCCGGCGGAGCGACTTTGTGTACTGCAACCCCGTGCGCGTAATTTTTCTCGAGGATGAGGAGGAGTTGGTGGAAGACCCGCCGGAAGCCGAGGAGCCGCCGGTGGAACCCGAGCCGGAGGACGTGGAGCCCCCCGAAGAGGTGGAACCCGAACCCGAGGTGACGGAAGACCCCGAACCGGAACCGGCTGAGGAACCTGAGCCCGAAGAAGACCCCGAACCAGACACGCCCGAGGAAACCGAGCCAGAGGAAGATGAAGCCCCCGAGCCCGAAGACGAGGATGATGAAAACGGGGAGCCCGCCGATGAGGACAACGGTGACGAAGACAACGGCGAAAACGGCGCGGCATGAACATCGTCTGCATTGGCGCGCACCCCGATGACTGCGAAGCGTTCGCGGGAGGGACATGCGTAAAGTGGGCGCGGGCGGGCCATCGCGTGACGCTGGTTTCGATGACCAACGGTGACATCGGGCATCATGTGCAAGGCGGAGGCGCGCTGGCGAAACGGCGCACGCAAGAGGCGGCGGAAGCGGCCCGCATCGCGGGGTGTCACTCTATCGTCCTCGACAACCACGACGGCGAACTGGAGCCCTCGCTCGCTCAGCGCAAAACCATTGCGCGGTTGCTGCGAAACCTTGAAGCGGACATCGTGCTTACCCACCGCCCGTGGGATTATCATCCCGACCACCGGTACACCGCGTTGATCGTGCAAGACGCCGCCTTCATGGTTACGGTGCCTCACTTCTGTCCGGACACGGCCCGCCTTGCCCGCAATCCCGTGTTTCTGTTTTTGATGGATCATTTCAAGCGTCCCTACACCTTTAACGCGGAGATCGCGGTGGCCGTGGACGATGTGATGGACGTCAAGTGGGAGATGCTCCACGTCATGGAATCCCAGGTCTACGAATGGCTGCCGTGGCTGGAGGGGCTCCCCGAGGCGCCCACCCATCCCATGGAGAGGCGGGCGTGGCTGAAACAACATTGGAGCCCTTGGCTGGGGGCCTTCACCGAGTTGGGACGGAGCGCGTTGGCCAAGCGCTACGGAGAAGCCCAGGCCAGCGCGGCCGTTCACGCCGAGCTGTTCGAGATATGCGAGTACGGCCGGCGGCCCAGCGAGGATGAAATCGCGGAACTGTTTCCCTTGTAGAAAGCGGTTTGGCATTTGGGCGTTCAACACTGGCCCGGCGGGCTTGGGTCCGGAGGCGATGAATCGTGTTTAGGACCATTTGCGCAATACTTGTAGTGGGCATCGCGGCGCTGAGCGCGGCAGTGGCGGAAAAGCCGGACCTCCGCTACGCCGATGGGCCGGAAGTGCCCCGGACAGGGGACAAAGAGTTTCGGGGCGGTGTATTGCTGGACGATGGGCGCATCGTGCTCATTCCCCGGACGGGCCAGTATGTGGGCGAGTACGACCCGGAAACCAACACGTTTGAACACACGGCCGCGCATCACCAAGAAGGCGGATTCGGCATGGGCTCCCTGGTGGATGGCAAGGTCATCATGACGCCGCGCGGCAGCCGGAACGTGGGAATCTATGATCCCGAGGAGCGGGAATACCGCGATGGTGCGGCGCACGGCCAGGACAACGACAACGCGTTTCTGGGCAGCGCCAAGGTAAGCGATGAACTGATTGTGTTCGGTCCGCTTCTGGCCAAAGTCGTCGGCCTGTATGATCCCCAAACGGACACCTACCGGGACGGGCCCGAGCACAACGAGACCGATGGGTATGCGTTTTCCACCGTCACCAGAAGCAGCGTCACGGGCGACGTGATCTTCACGCCCTTCCGCAGCAGACACGTCGGCGTTTACGACCCCGAAACAAACACCTACACAAGCGGGGCCGCGGTAACGGAGGGCGACCCCGCGTACTCCGGTTCGGTGGAAGCCAGAAACGGCAAGATTATCATGGCGCCGCGGAACGCCCAGCGCATCGGCATCTATGACCCCATCACGGATGAACTGGAGCTGGGCCCCGAGCACGGCGAGGGAAGCGGCGCCTTCATGGCCGCCGAGCTTCTGCCTTGCGGCCGCGTTCTTATGGCCCCTTACCAATCGGACTACGTGGGGATCTACGACCCGG
>PUOI01000050.1 GCA_003552765.1 Candidatus Hydrogenedentota bacterium
ATGAGCGCTCGCATTTTTGAGGCCCACGACCGCGGGGATGGCGAACGCCCGCGCCAGTATGGCGGTGTGCGACGTGGGGCCGCTCATGTCGGTGATGATGCCGCGAGCGTTTTTGAGGTCGATCTTGGCCGTGTCGGAGGGCGACAGTTCATGAGCTACGACGATGGCGGGCTCGGCGAGATGCTCTAGACTCTCCAACTCCGTGTTCAATAGCCGCCCCAGAATGCGGCGGCCCACGTCAAGGATGTCTCCCATTCGGTCACGGAAGGAGGGATCGTCGATGGATTCCATGATTGTGGCTTGCTGGCTGATCAGGTCGCTCAGAATGTATTCGACGTTGTACCCTTCATCGCGAACCCGCTGCGAAATCTCCTCGTGAAGGGTGACGTCATCAAGGACCATGATATGCGCGTCAAAAATGGACGCATTGTATTCGCCCGCTTCCTTCGCCGTCTTGTCCCTCAGACGGACCAAGTCCTGGCGGACGCCGTCGATGGCCTGGGTGAATCGCTTCAGCTCCGCCTCGGGGTCCGTAACTTCGTATTGCGGGATTTCGAGGCTGTCCAGCCCGAACGTCTTCGCCGGTCCAATGGCGATGCCTGGGCTTACCCCTATGCCGTGAAGCGCGATCTCCACTTCCTATTCCCCAAATCCCGTTTCGAACAAGCTACGGACGGCTTCCATTGCTTCCTCGGCGTCCGGTCCCTTACAGGTAACGGTCACGCGGCTTCCTTGCGCCGCGGCCAGCGTCAGTAATCCCATGATGCTTTTCGCATTGACTTCCCGCCCATTCTTCTGAATGGTGACATCGCTCTCGAACTCCAACACGGTCTGTACAAGCGTTGCGGCGGGGCGTGCGTGCATCCCCAGGTTGTTTACGATTACGAGTTCCTCGGT
This sequence comes from Candidatus Hydrogenedentota bacterium, assembly GCA_003552765.1. Classification (GTDB taxonomy): domain Bacteria; phylum Hydrogenedentota; class Hydrogenedentia; order Hydrogenedentales; family SLHB01; genus SKRY01. The sequence goes on from PUOI01000050.1 coordinate 898, forward strand.
AATCTCTTTCATGATCAGGCGTGTGATCCTGTGTCAAGGGCTTCCAAGCGGATTCGTATGGTGGTATTGTGTTCGGGGGCCTCGTGCAGGGGCCAACAGGGAAGAACCACGCTCCCCTGATAAATCCGCTCCTGGCCGCCTTCCGACTGGCTGACGGTCTCTATGGGGAACTGATAGACCCGGGCCGGCGGATCAAACCGCAGACCCATCTCCAACTGCTGCCAGTCGTCCCGAAGGGCGATATGGCTAAGGTTGGCTTCACAACCGAGGGTGGCGAGTTTGGCGTGATTCAGGTCCCGGTCCTCGGACCAGTAGTAGCGGTCGAACGTTGCTCCACTAAGCAGGTTAGCGGCGAATTCCACGCCGAACAGGGCTGCCACACTGTTGTTACTGACGTTACCAATATCATAGCGTATCGCAATGCCCGATGCATCCTTTTCGAGCCGGACGGACTTTGTGACCGATACGGCGTGCCTGCGGCCATTGGGCGCCAAGACCTGTCCCTCCCGTTGAAGGGTAACGCGGCGGCGGCCCATTTCAAAACTGTACACGCCGGCCGCGAAATCGCCCAGCTCCTCGTGGTTGGCCCGCCACAGGGCCTCTGGGCTGGTATCGGCGGGAATGAAGTGATCCCGCAGGCTGACGCGGCGGTACGGATCATACACCAGATACTGTTCCAGTCCGACCTCTTTAACGCGCACCAGTTCATGGATGCTATGGCCGCTTTCTTCGCCCTTTCCTGCCTCCTGGGCTTGTCCTTGCAACACCGCGTCGTGATAGAACTCTTCCCGGCGCGCGAGGGTGTTCAGAAAATTGAAGGCCTTGGGCTTCAGGTCAAGCTCGAACAGGGTCCCGCCATCACGTGGACTCAGACCGGCCCACAGCCGCGGATTCTCCAGGATGATCTCGTCGTACCCGTCCGCGTCAAAGTCCTTGACGTGCCGCCGCACCCACTCGTTTTCCGTCTGGTTGGTAAGCTCGTCCACAATGGTCTCGGCCCGGATGAGCTTCTCGTAGAGGGCGGTCCGCAAATGGTTTAGGTACAACCCGCCGAACACGCCGTGCCAGTACGCGCAATTGCACTGCCCCTCGTGCAGCAGGCGCTTGGCTTCTTCATATCGTTCGTCCCGGTGCTTGCGCGGCACTTCCCGGATCTTCCGGCTCACGAAGAGCATCTTCTTTTGAATGTTGTTCGATTCCGGGTACTTCGCCAAGAAATTCCGCCAGAATCCGCCCCGTGTGAAGAAGGCCACGTCTCGACCAAACTCATCATCCCGGTTCTTCGCCCATTCCGTGACGGCGTTGAGCCGCCGTTGTGTCTTGGCGGGCAGCGCCCACGCCATCATCTCCTCATACGAGGCGCAGGTGAGGTATGTCCGGCCACGGGCGGAGGCCTTCCGCATGAACTCGGAATAGGTCACCGAATGGAGCCAATCCTGTTGATGTCCTACCTCTTGAAAGAACTCGTGCAGCCAGCCTTCCTCATAGACGCTGTGATAGGTTTCTGGCCAAATCCCAAACTTCTCCCCGTCATCGTGGATAACAGCGCACCGCGTCTCATCCTCCGATGCATTACGGCGGAGGAACTCGATGGACTCCCCGACTTGGTGGAAGGGGATGCTGTACCGCAATTGCTTGAGAATGGGGAAGACGTTGAGCGTATAGCCTTCGTTCTCGGTGACATAATAGCCGAACAGTTCCTCGGGCTCCATCCCGGAGTACTGGAAATGCGTGTCATCAAGCGCCGTATACCCCATGCCCGCCTTTCTGGCGATGTGGGGCAGGTGAGGCTCCCAGACGCGTTCCGCCAGCCACATGCCCGCGGGCGGCTCACCGAAATGCTTCTCGCAAAACGCGTTCATGCGCTCGATCTGCTGGATCCCATCCCGTTCGGGTATGGCGCAAAGGAGGGGTTCGTAGTAAGCGCCTCCCATGATTTCGACTTGCCCGGCCTGAACCAAGTTGCGCAGCCGCGTGATGAAATCGGGCTCATTCTCCAGAAACCAATCGAGCAGCGGCCCGGTGTAATGCAGGGTGACATGCATGTGCGGGTGTTGTTCCAGCACATCCACGAACGGGCGGTACGCCTTTTCGTAGGCTTCCCGGAACACCTCGGGAAAGTTGCCGGTGGGCTGGTGCGAATGGCAGCCGAATATCAGGTCGATCGAGGCGGTCATAGGTTCCCCCGCAAGGTTGAGCCGCTTTCAGGGCGGCGAATTGAAACCGGCGCAACACAGGTTGTCAGTCTAAATGCGCCACGTCGCGGTGGCGCAGCCGCGCGTCATACTTGAGTTCCCGGAGAAACAGCGCCAACTCGTGCGCCACGGCCACCGATCGGTGCCGGCCGCCCGTACACCCCACCCCAATGGTGAGGTAGGATTTCGGCTCCGCGCTATATCGCGGCAGGAGAAACTTCAGCAAGCCGCGCACCCGCTCAAGAAACTGCCGGGCGTCGTCGTTGTCAAGGACAAAATCCCGCACATCCGGTTCATTGCCGGTGTGGGTCTTCAGCTCGGCGTCGTAGTACGGATTAGGCAGGAAGCGCACGTCGAAAACCAAGTCGCTCTCTTGCGGCACGCCATACTTGAATCCGAACGACAGCACCGTGATGACGAGCTGGTGGCTTGCTTTGCCGCCCCGGAACACCGTCGCGATGCGTTCGCGCAATTCCTGAACGGACGTGGCGCTCGTGTCGATGATCAGGTCCGCGCGGCCACGCACGGGTTCCAAGAGTTCGCGTTCCCGCCGGATGCCTTCCTCAATGCTCCCCGTGGGGGACGAGGGGTGGCGCCGCCGCGTTTCGCTGTACCGTTGGACGAGCGTCTTGTCGGAGCTGTCCAGGAACAACACATCGGGCTGTATGCCCAACTCTTGCACTTCGTCCAAATATCCCGGAGTCTGCAAAAGCCCTTCCCGGGCCCGCGCGTCCACGCATATGGCGATTCGCGAATGCTGCGGACCGCTGCTGGCTACTAGCTCGGCAAACGTGGGGATGAGCTGAACCGGAAGATTGTCCACGCAGTAATACCCGAGGTCCTCCAGGAAACGCAGCACTTGTCCCTTGCCGGATCCTGAAAGGCCGGTAACCAACACGAAACGCGGAGCGTCAGTCGACATTGGTTTGGTTCATGAGATTCATCAAGCGCTGGTTCAACTCCTGCGCGGGATGAACCCCAAGCTCCTTGAGACGATGGTTCAGCGCCGCCACTTCCACGATAATGGCGATGTTCCGGCCCGGCCGCACGGGAATAAGCAAATAGGGCGCTTTCACGCCAAGAATGTTGACGAAGGACTCGCTCAGGCCAGTGCGGTCGTACTGGGCCTGTTCATTCCATTCTTCCAGTTCGACCACTAGTCCAATGCGTTCGGAGTTGCGCACCCGGCCCACGCCATACACGCTCTTGATATCGATAATGCCGATACCCCGGATTTCCATATGATGCTCGATGACGGGCGAGGTTTCGGCCATGATCGACTCGCCTCGCTGCTTCTTCAGCGACACCACATCGTCCGCCACCAGGCGGTGTCCGCGTTCGACCAGCTCAAGGGCCGTCTCGCTCTTCCCGATCCCCGGCGCTCCCACGATCAGGCAGCCGACGCCGTAGCAGTCCACGGCAGTGGCGTGGATGACCGTCTCGGGACTGAACTCGTCGGCGAGAAAGAGGATGATGCTGCTGATGACCTCGTCCGTGGTGGTTTTGGACAACAGCACAGGGATGCCGCGCCGGTTGCACATGTCCAGGAACAACGGCTGAGGACGCAGGTTTCGGGACAGGAGGAAGGCCGGAACTTCGAATGCGAAGATCCCCTCAAGGCGCGCCTCCAATTCCGCCATGGATAGCTGTTCCATGTAATGAATCTCGGTATTGCCGAGAATCTGGATGCGATCGTTAGCGAAATAATCGAGGTACCCGCCCAGCGCGAGACCCGGCCGGTTGATGTCGGATATCAGAACCGGCCGGCCAATCCCCTGAAATCCGGCGATGACCTCCAATTCGAGTTCATCCGCCATACGGTCAAGCAACCGCGCAACGGGGATACTTTCCTTGCGGTTGACGGGCAGGTTTTGGGTATCCATCCGGAACTCCGCGCGGCAGAGGGGGCCGCGGGGGTTGGCCGCGGCCTCAGAATTGGGGTTGGATCAGGCCGAAGCTGCCATCCTCGCGCACGTACATCACATTAATGTGCTGCGTCTTTGCATTGGTGAACATGAG
>PUOI01000041.1 GCA_003552765.1 Candidatus Hydrogenedentota bacterium
CCTCGAGGAATTCTGCCGCGCCTTAAGGGAAGTGAACTTCGTGGGACCGCTCACTCTTGAGATTTACTACGATCCGGAAGACCCCATTGAACCCATCCAGCAAAGCCTCGCCAATTTCGCGGAAGCCGCCCGCGCCACGGCGTGATAGACGCAGCGCAAGATTCCATTCAATAGCAGGGGAACCCTTACATGGGGCTCCCCTGTTTCACTCGTTTTGCTTTTGTCAGACGCCTGCCGCTCCGCTAGCACTCGTTCCATTCTAAATTTGTGGATGCCCCGATTGTGTTAGGCCTGGCCTGAAATGCTATCGCAAATAAATCCATCCCGTAGGGATGACAGCTGGTAGCCGGGGGTTGAGACCGCAGGCGATAGCGTGCGGGCGATACCCCCGGAAACAATGCTCCCCCTTACCGACCCCTTTAGGGGTCGCAGAACCTTTGTGCACCCGGCTGCTGCGCCCCCTAAAGGGGTCGAATAATGGGTTGGGTCCACGATCCGGGGGTATCCGCGCGCTATGCGCGCATCAACCCCCGGCTACCAGCTGTGACCCCCTTCGGGGGTCGTCTGTTGGATACTTGTTCCCGGCTTCATGGGCGCCACTCCGGTGGGTAGCCTTGATTCGGTTTGTCTTGGCCGTGAGGTGACACGGCCTTCCAGCACGTGATTCATGGTCTGGAAGGCCACGCCACCCCGTAGCGAGTTCACTGCGGCGGTCAACACGTTTAGGCTTGACGCTCTACTATCCCACGTTCTGCATGGCGTTCCGGACGCCTTCCCGCATCTTCTCCAAGCCCAAGCGGGCCACCTCGTCGGGCGGTCTCTCCCACAACTCCCTATTGAACAGCTCCAGGGTAAGCGCTCCCCGGTAATTGGTGCGCCACAACATCCGAAGCACATCCTCTAGGGGCAGAATGCCGTCGCCGGGCATGATCCGGTGGGCGTCCTCCAATTCCTCTCTCGGCGGCTCGCTGGGGACGTCGTTCCAATGGAACACGCCAGTCATGGAGCCGTCGATGAGGTTCATTCCTTCCAAGCCCGAGCCGCCCCGGTAAAGATGGTATGTGTCATTGATTATGCAGGCCTCCGGATCGTCCGCCTCGATGGCGATGGCGCACGCCTGGCTCAGCCGGTGAATGCCGTCGAGAAAGCCAAGAAACTCAAGTCCCACGATGACGCCATACTCTTCACGGCCGATGCGCAACAGCTCGCGGTACATCTCGGCGTCCTGCTTCAAGTTCATCTCATCGCGGTCCGGCATGGGCACGGCGGCGGCCCGTTTGGCCCCCACGGCGGCCGCGCGGCGGAGGCGTTCCTTGGTGGTGTCCAGACCGTCCTCGAATTCCTCCCACGTCGGAGGAATGGCGTTCCAAAGCCCGATGACGTTCGGCACGTCCAGGCCGAGTTCCTTTAACTCCGCCCCCAATTCCTCGAGGTCGCCGCCGTCGTTCTCATAATCTTCCAGGTCGTTCCCCCAGAGTTCAATGCAGTCGTACCCCGCCTCCGCCGTGACCTCGATCTTTTCCCGGAAACCGGCGGGACGGATGGTGCTCGTGTTGATGCCCAAGGGCCACGGGCTCAATCCATCTTGATACGAATGCTCCAGCGTCTCTCCTTGAGCCGGGCTTCCCAGCCCAGCCGCCGCGGATGCCGCAGCCCCAGTGACCGCGGCGGATTGAATAAACCTTCGGCGCGTGATGTGTTCGTTCACGATTGGCTCCTCCTTACGTAATCCCAAACCTTACAGTCATCCTGGCGCATTAGAGCGCCTATTGTAACGCGATCCAACGTCCGAAAACAGCACCACACGCCGGGGGAAGAGGACCACGGCAATGCCCTTAAGTGGGCACTGGCCGTCTCTTGCTCAGCCTGATCACTCCTCGTCCTGCTGCAGCTTAGTCAGGAAGCCGGCCATCTTCCTTCTTCCCTTCCTGCCGGGTTGTGGTTCCGGGCGGGGTGCGTCCGCCGCCTGTTCCTTCGCGGCATGGTTCCGCGTGTCTTCCGCTGGTTCTTCGCGCCGGCCGCGCTGCGTGGGAGGCTCCACCATCTCTTGCTGCCGGGGCGGATCCTGAGAGGATGGCGCAGCTTCTTCCTGGCGGGGAGGGTTCTCCGGCCGCGCTGGCGTCTCTTTTTGGCGCCGCTCGGGCTTCTGGGGATGCCCTGCCGTGGCTTGTTTTGGCGCCCGTTTCGGAGGCGGCGCCACTACTTCCTTGCCCGCTTGTTCCTCCCGTAAGCGCAAGTAGGCTGGATAGTCCATATCGCGCTTCTGTTGCTCCGCTTGAAACTGGGGAGAACTGCCGGCCGCGGCGCCAGCCATGCCACGTTCGGCCTCCGCCGGCTCTTGCGCGGCCCGGGCATGCTCCGTCGAGTACGCAGGCTCTTGCGGCTCTTCTTGGGGCTCTGGCCCGGTGGAAGCTACGGGCGTTGGGGCCTCGGTTTCCGGAGGGGCGGCTTCCTCGCCGCTCTCCACGTGCGCCGGCGCTTCTTCGGGTTCCACGAACCCCGCCGCGATGACCGTAACCCGCAGTTCCGGCTCTTCCTCTTCGCCGAAGACGGCGCCCCAGATGACATTGGCTTCGGGGTGGGCGGCGTTCCGCACCGTGCTCACGGCCTTATCCACCTCGTGTATCTTCATGTCCTGTCCGCCAATGATGTTCACCAGCACTTCCGTCGCCCCGGTGATATCGGACTGTTCAAGCAGAGGACAAACAATCGCCGCCCTCGCCGCCGTGATGGCCCTATCGGCGGCTTGGGAACGGTCGCCACTTGCTTCTAGCTGTTCGGGGTTCGCCACGCCGATGCCTATAAGCGCCCGTCCCCGCGCGCGCATGATGGTGCGCACATCGGCGAAGTCCGCGTTGATGTTTCCGGGGAGCTGGATGAGTTCCGTGACGCTTTGCACGCCGTCGTGCAAGACCTCATCCGCCTGGCGGAAGGCTTCGGCGACGGTCATGTCCTCCGGGCTGAACTCGATCACCCGGTCATTGGGCACCACGATGAGGGTATCCACGTGTTCTTCAAGCGCGGCGAGACCAGCGTAGGCGTTGGCCTTCCGTTTGGGACCCTCGAAATAGAACGGGAGCGTGACGATGGCCACGGTGAGCGCGCCGCTTTCGCGGGCGATTTCGGCAATGATGGGGGCGGCGCCGGTGCCCGTGCCGCCGCCAAGACCCGCCGTCAGGAAGACCATGTCGGCCCCCTTGAGCACTTCGCTGATACGGTCCTTGTCCTGCAAGGCCGATTGCCGGCCGATTTCGGGATCCGCGCCCGAACCAAGCCCGCCCGTAATGTCGGCGCCTATCTGAAGCCGTACGCTGGCGGGCGATTTCTTGAGCGCTTGCGCATCGGTGTTGATGGTTATGAATTCCGCTTCCCGGAGACCTTCCTTGATCATCCGGTCAACGGCGTTCCCGCCGCCGCCGCCAATGCCGCAGACCTTAATCACGGCCTGTTCCTCGAACGACCGCAGGCCCTGGCTGTCAGAGGCCACAGGAGCGTTTTCCTTCCTCGTATTGTTCAAATCCGTCTTGTCACCCGCGTCCATGCTGCACCACCTTTCCATGTATTGTTCTGGCGCGGAACATCCACGCTTCTGTCACCAACAGGCCACATCTTGTCCCCAACGCAGGTCGAGATAGTATTCGCAATCAAGCTCATCGCCCCGTTCCTTCCATAAGGCGGCCAGACGGCGGGCCTGGGTCTCAAAATCGCCGCGCCCCCAGCGAATCTCGAAGGGCAATTCATCGCAGAACATCCGGATGTCGTTGACCTCTCTCACCCAGATTTCGCTTACGGTCATCTCCGCCGCAAGCGCTGTCGCCGCAAACTGGCGCCACACCTCAAGGCCCGCCTGCAGCCTCCCGGATTCAATCTGTTCGCCCACCGCCGCGACCCATTGCGCGGGCTCCCCGTTGATTAGAGGCCCCACGTGCAGTTCGTGTGGGCTGAGTTCGCGCAATACAACCCCTTCGCTGTCGATTTCCGCAATCGAGTTCGGCATCTGCACGCCAGCTATGGGGATCCGCTCCTCAATTTCTATCGTCACTATGTTCGGAAAGGAGCGGCTTACCTCGCTTCGCCGGACAAACGGCATCGCGTCAAGCCGGGCCCGGGCCTCCGCAACGTCGAGACCCACCATGTTGTCTCCCACCTCCACGCCCGCGCGGCGTTGCACATGGGCCGCATTCAGGCTGCGAACGCCGCGGACCTGGATATCGTCCACCTGGAAATACATTGACTCTTCGACAAAAAAACGGAACACATAGAACAAAATAATCAAAAAACCAACACATAACACCGCTTGCAGCAAGCCAAAAACCAATCCCGGCGCAGCCAGACCCCGCTGGCGGGACTTGGCTGTCAAGGCGCTCCGAGTGCGAATGCAGTAACGCATCATCGTCCACGCAACGCCTCCAGCAGGGGTTCGGCAATCTGATTGATGTTGCCCGCGCCAAGAATGAGAACCAAGTCGCCCGGCTCCAGGACCGGCGCGAGCATCCCCGGCGCGTCGTGCATGTCGTTGACAAGCTCCACCGGCGCTGTCCCATTGGCGCGGGCGGCGTCCACGATGAGACCGCTGTCCACTCCCGGCAAGGGCTCTTCCCGCGCGGGGTAGATGGACGTGACGATGCACCGGTCCACGCCGCGCAACGCCTCGGCGAACTCCCGGTACAAGTGGCGCGTGCGGCTGTAGAGATGCGGCTGGAACACCGCCATGATACGGCGCGGTTCAAGCCAGCGCACCGCCTCCAGCGTCGTGCGGATTTCCGTGGGATGGTGGGCGTAATCCTCAAGCACCAATACCCCGTTATGCTCGCCACACACCTGCAAACGCCGGCGCACCCCGTCGTACAGCTCAAGGCCCTCGCTAATGAGCGAAAACCGCATTCCCAGACACAGGCCCACGGCGCACGCCGCCAACGCGTTGCGCACATTGTGCTCGCCCATGGCCTGCATGCGGATGGAGCCCAGGCGGCCCGTCACCCGGAAGCGCTCGTCTTGGCTGCTTACATCGAATTCCGTGTAGAGGTTGGGCGCGTGACGCCGGTCCGCGCTCCCTCGCCCTTCTTCCCGGATCATGCGGACGTTGCTAGCGTGCAGCG
>PUOI01000074.1 GCA_003552765.1 Candidatus Hydrogenedentota bacterium
ACCGCCTGGATGACGGAGATGGCCCGCGTCCTTGGCCCGGAACGTGAAGGCCGCACCATTTGGCTATGTTACTTCGACGGGGAGGAGGCGTTCGAGGAATGGACCGACGACGACAGCCTCTACGGCAGCCGCGAGTTCGTGGGCAAGCTACAGGAGACCGGAGAGATCGACGACATCGAGGTCATGATAAACGTCGATATGATCGGCGACCGCGTCCTTACCATCCGGCGCGACGCGGGCGCTCCCCGGTGGCTCAACGATTTGATCTGGGATACGGCGCACGAGTTGGGGTACGGCGCCTATTTCCTTGACGAGAGCCATATGATCCTTGATGACCATATCCCGTTCCGCGAGGCCGGCATACCAGCCATGGTGATCATCGATTTCATGTATGGCGGGACGCCCCAGACACATTGGCAGCACTGGCACACCGCGGAAGACACGCTGGACAAGGTGTCCGCGAACAGTTTGCAGGTGGTGGGCGACGTTATCTATCATGCCTTACCTGGTCTTGAGGCGCTTCTGGATGAAATGGCGGAACCGTGACCTACCAGCTTGATCAAAACGTATCCTGGTTCACCAATGTGCCGCCGGAGGACCTTCGGCGGATCGGGGACGCGTTGTACCGCGTCCACTATCTCATGGCCCACCTCACCGATCTGGACACGCTGCTGGAGCGCATCATGAGCGAGGGCAAGGAAGTGGCCCAAGCCGAGGCGTGTTCGCTCATGCTTTATGATCCCAAGAGCGAAGAGCTGTACTTTGAAGTGGCCATGGGCGAGACGGGCGACCAGCAGGCGCTCAAGCAGCAGTTCCGGCTCAAGTTGAGCGAGGGCATCGCGGGCGCCGCCGCGCGCACACGCAGCTCAATCAACGTACCCGACGTGGAGCGCGATCCCCGGTTCTGCCCCGAGCCAGACAACGCCATCCGCTTCACGACCCGCTCGCTCGTCGCCGTTCCCCTTGTGGACCGGGACACGCTTATCGGCGTCATCGAGGTGCTCAACAAACGGGACGGGGGGGCGTTTTCCGAAAGCGACCTGCACGTCATGGAGATCTTCTCGTCGGTCGCCGCGACGGCCATCGCCAATGCGCGGCTGATTGAGGAGAACATGCGGGCGGAGCGGCTGGCGGCCATCGGCGAGGCCGTGGCGGGGCTCTCGCATTACACAAAGAATCTCGTGAATGGGCTGACCACCAGCGTCGAGCTTATGGAGCAAAGCCTGGAACAAGAACAGTACGATGTTCTAAGGCGGGGATGGAGTATCCTCAAGCGCAGCACCCGGAAGATCGCACACGTGGTCGAGGACATGCTCGCCTATTCCAAGCCGCGCGAACCCGCTTTCGAACCCGTGCGCCTCGAAAGTTTGATGGAAGACGTGATGGACACGTTCTGGGGATTAACAAACGCGAAGTCCATTGAGCTGCGCGTGGACCTGGAGGGCGTCACGGCCCCCGTCCGCTGCGATCAGCAGGCCCTCTACCGGGGACTGCTCAACCTGGTGGTCAATGCGGCCGATGCGGTCTCCAAGGAGAACGGCATGGTGTGGCTGCGGGCCTGGACCCGGCCGGACGGCGGGACCACGCTGGCGGTAGATGATAATGGCCCCGGCGTGCCGCCCGAACTCCGGCACAAGGTTCTGGAGCCTTTCTTTTCCACAAAGGGCTCGAACGGGACCGGGCTGGGATTGGCGGTAACACGCAAGATTGTACTGGAACACGGGGGAAAACTCGCCGTGGAAACCAGCGCCGGGGGCGGCGCGCGATTCCGTATTGAGCTGCCGCCGGCTGAAACCGATTAGAAGGAAGGAGCTTTGGACATGGCGCCGCGCATTGAAGCGCTCGGGTGGGGGTTCTACTCGATCGTGTTGGTTATCCTCTACGGGCCGATGGTGTACGTGATTTCCCAACTGACGAGAGAAGACACCGCCTTGGTGGTCCGGCTGGGGATGGCCTTTGTCGCCGCCATGTTCGTATCCGCCATCATCGCATGGGCGGCCAACGCCAGTCTGCAAACGGTGCTGGAGAAGCGCCGCGCGGCGGAACAGCGCCAGGACAAGAAGAGCAAGAAGAAGCGCACAAAGAACAAGAAGAAGAAATGAAATGGCGGCTGGCCGTGTCTATCGCGAACACGCCCCAAGGCCTTGAGGAGGAGCCATGACCGGGATTTCAGAGCTTACCCGGTATGTCGAGGCGCATCCCGGCGAAACCGAGCAACGGTGGCGGCTGGTGAAGAAGCTGTACCACGCCTGTGAGTATGACGAGGCGCTTGAGCATTTGCTGGTCATCAAGCGCGAATGGCCCACCAAGCTCAACGTGCTGCGTTATCTCGCGGCTACGTACTATCGCTTGGGCCGGTACGAGGACGCCATCGACGTGCTTGAACATGCCTTGAGCGAATGGCCGCATGTCGTGGTGTTGTACGAGCAGCTCGCGCGGGTGTTTGAGATGGCCGGACGGCGAGAGGAATCCTGTCTGGTGTGGGAGAAGATTCTCGCCGTGGACCCCTATCACCCGACAGCCGCTCAAGCCATCAAGCGGCTCAAGAAAGGCAAGCACGAGACGCCGCCCCCACAGCGGGTGGTCGACGACAGCGACAGCGGAATAGACATCCAAGAAGGCAACGTGTGCCCGGCATGCGGCTCGCAAAACAGCATGGAGCTGACGCGCTGTTGGAAGTGCAACTCCCTTCTGCCCACGTTCAAGAACCCCACCCCCGCACCGCCCCCCGAAGAGGTTGAAGACGTTGATGAGCCTGAAGAGGCGGCCTCCTCCACGCCTTCCGCGGTCAAACGCGTTTCCTTCACTGCAACCGGCGTGGGCTTGGCCGCGGTTTTGGGCGTCATGGCCGTAATGATCACCGTCAACAATTGGGAACGCGAATTCCCCTACGAAGGCATCCCCCGGATTCCGCTCACGGTGTACGATGTTTTCGCGGATAATCTTACGATACTCCGGCTAATTGGGGGCGCAGTGCTGCTGCTGGCGTGGCCGGCGTCGCTGTACATCGCGGGAATCCTCATGACGCTGACGCCCCGCGTCCGTTGGGCGCATTTGCTAGCCGGTCTCCCATTGGCCTTGGCGGCCTATTCGGCGACGTGGTTGCGGGTGGAGCATATACTCTACGCGCCCCTGGCCTTGGGGCTTCTGGCTTTTCTGGCGTGTCTCGCCATATTCCAGGGATCGTTTGTCCGCATTCTTGGCGCATGGGCGGCGCAGACCATTCTCGTGGCCGGGGCGGCCTTCGTCTTGGTGGTGTCCACCGAAGGCGTCGCGCCTCTCGCGGAATTGCCCGTGATTTCCGCCTATGCCGCCCGGCACGATAATCAGGAAACGCCCGGCGTTTACGAAGTCAATCCCTCCCTGGTGCCTCTGCGAATGGGTATAACATGGCAGTCCACCGGCTCGGACTGGCTCGACACGTGGGCGGATGAAGCGGTCATCGCGATATCCCTGGACGAACCGGTCGAGGAACCGCTCCGCGTCATGGTCCAGAGAGACGAGCAGGTCATTGAGCACGTCGAACTCATGGAGGACCAAATCGCCATACCCGTCCGCGCGGAGCCCGGCGTGGAACATAGGCTGGAAGTGACGGGACCGTTCGACGTCAGGATTCAGCCCCGGGTCTACGCGGTGCTCCGGCCTCGATTCGTGCCCTGACGCCCCGCGCGTTTTCCGTGATCCGCTCCCACTCTCCGTCATCGATCCAGGGCATGGCCTCCTCCCTAAGCACCGGCCATCGCGCCTCGGGGCGGGAGGCAAGCGCAAGAAACCACGCCGCCCCCACACCGGGAATCCGGAACCGCGCCTCGTCCGCATGCCTTCGCATCGCCTCTTCGTCCGGGAGACGGGAAGCGGCCGCGGCCAGCATCATGTGCAACGAGCCCGTGTCCCGGTATTCGAGGGCGTGCTCCAAGACCGCCCGCGCTTCTTCCAGGTGGCCTTCCCGGGCGAGGGCGTAGCCATACCGCTCCAGGGCGCGCGGCTTTGGCCAGAAATGCTCCGCCGCGCGGCGGTAGTCCTCAAGCCCGCTCTCACCCGCCAGGGCCTGGTTCTCCGCCATCCGCAGCCAATGACTCGGCGGCAACACGGCGGCGCAGTAGAACGCAGCGGCCAGCAACGCCCCGCTAAACACCGCCAAGGCGGTCCCACGCGTGGCGAAGGCGCTGGGCATGCGGATGGGATGGGGTTTCCCGCCCCATTTTGGGGCCAGCAATACCGTCACGAGCACTATCCCCGCGGCGGCATGCGGCGCACTGGTTAACGGAAAGTTGAAGCACGCGAACACCGCCAGCGCCGCGAGCCCGCCAAGCGCGTGTCCCCTCACGCCGCGCAGCCGCCACGCCATCCAGGCGAGGAACAGCAAACCAATTACCCCCGCCGTGGCCAAGAGTTCGAGGGGATCGCTGTGGGCATAAACCGTGTGCAGCTCGTTGTGGAAATGGGTTTCTCCGCCGGGGCGGTGCAAGGCGGCGCCTTGGAAATAGGGCGACCAATACGGGAAATTACCCAGCCCAACGCCGATAAGCGGAGCGCTCAAGAACATGCGCCATGCCCCTTCCCAAAACCACAGCCGCGCCCGGCCTCCCACGTCTTCCGCGCCGAACGGATCCGTGAGCCGGTCGCTCAGCGTTTCCGGTCCGGCCGCGATCAAGGCCACGATGGCCGCGACGGCCCCCATGCCTGCCAGTATCCCCGCGCGCCGGGGCGATCGCCGCATGGGGCCAATGGTCCAGAGCAGACCAACGGCCGCCGCGAGCCAAGCCGTCCGGCTTTCCGACAAGATCAGGGCCAGCCCCAGCACTGCGGCAAGCGCCGCCCCAAGCCCAAAAAGACGCGGTGTGTCCAGGGCTTGATAGACCGCCAGTACGAACCCCAACGCGACAAAACCGCCGAGCAGATTCTGGTTGCCAAAAACGGAGTACATGGGCTGGGTGTAGCCGGGTTGAGGCGGGAACAACCAATCCAGCCAGCACGCGAACTGTCCCAACGCCAAGAGCGCCACCGCCACGGCCGCGGCAATGACGGCGCCGAGAAACCGTTGGCGCCATTGAGCTTCGAAGGCCAAGTCCCATATCACCGGCGCCAGCGCCAAC
>PUOI01000346.1 GCA_003552765.1 Candidatus Hydrogenedentota bacterium
AGCCGGGTCTCCATGCGCCGTTTCACCCACGCCAGCAACTCGGCTTTCCGCGCGCCGTGGCGCAGGCCGTGTTCCACTTAGCGCGGGCTTTCATGCCAGAACCCTTCCTCGACCGTGAGCCGCTCCATGACGGCGGGGGGAATGCGAAGACCATAGCGTTCGCCTTTGTTTCGCCGCGGCATATGCAATGCCTCCCATGCGTTGTGTGATGGACGCCCCATCGCGTCCAAACCGGGAGGCACTGTAGCCCGGAGACGGGGCGGAAACCCCTGCGCAACCGCTGCGATTTGACGGCGCTTTTTCTATGCCATCCCCCAGCTTTCCAAACCGTGCCGAATTCCGCTGGCGCATGGATTCCCTTGGCGGGAATGTGGTAGCGTACGAACGTTGTTTAACGCGCCATCACGCCTCGCCGGAACGTGGCGAAGTGGGTGATTCGCAGGTATGGACACACCACGGGAGCATTATCTGGGATGCGGCTAGAAGAGTTTCTCAAGCGTCATGGGCTGCAAAGCGATCCGTTCGCAAGCGCGGAAGAAGCGCAGGGCGACGCGGTGTTGCTGCGGCTTTGTCAATACAGTCCATCGCCCTACGGTCATCCGGAGTGGAGCAAGTTCTGCGGCACGCCGCCGGGCAATCAGAGTTCCATAGTGTTCGGCCTGAAGGGGAGCGGGAAGACGGCGATGCGCTTGGCCTTGGCCGAGGCGATCGCCCGGCACAACGAGGCCAATCCGGACGATCGCACGCTCTTGGTTCCGTACGAAGAGTTCAACGCCTATCTCGAGAATTGGCGCCTGGCGATGGAACAGATTCCGCGGCGCCGGCGGGGCGGCTTGAGCCTGGACAGCGGCAAGGCCTACCGGCAATACTGGGGGCTGGCCCATCATCTCGACGCCATCGTGGCGCAAGCGGTGCGCGAGTTGGTGGGGGAAGTCTGCAATGGGGGCCAGACCATCAACTGGCCGGAATATGTCCGCCATGATTTGCTGTTTCTGGCGGCTGTCTTTCTCACCGAACACACGCTGGATTACCGCCGCACCATCACGGAGCTGTATACCCGCCTGTGGGGCGGCTGGGGGCGCAGAAGCGAGAAGTTGCGAAACGCGGCGTTGGCCGTGGGCACCCTGGGCCTCCGCCCCGCGATGCGCAGCGTCCATGTGCGGGCCATCGCCCGCCGGCTCGGCAAGACGGTGCAGGTCATCGACCATGATCGCGCCAACTTGGTGTGGGCGCTCAAACGGATCCCCGCGCGGTATCTTGACACGCAACCGCTGGCGATGCGCAGCGTGCGGCCCACCACCGAAAACGCCCGCTTCGAGACCTTGGACAAGGTCCTCCGGATAGCCCGCACCATGGGCTACGCGCGCGTCGCCGCCGTCATCGACAAAGTGGACGAGCCGACCCTGATTAATGGCGACTATACCCGCATGGCCGATTTCATCGTGCCGTTGTGGAACAACAAGGTGCTCCAAACCAGCGGAATCCACCTGAAGATGCTCCTGCCCGCCCAGCTGTACGAGCGCGTGCGCAAGGCGGACGCACAGTTGTTGAACACCGCCCGCCTTGACAAAGCGAACATCATCTACCCCCTGACGTGGTCCGGCGAGCATCTCTACGAAATGCTTGCCGAGCGCGCATCGGCCTGCCGGTTGGACAATCCCGGCGAACCCTTTGACCTGCAGCAACTCTTTGCCCCCGGCGTGTCGCGCGAGATGGTGGTAGACGAGCTGGCTAGACTCAAACTGCCCCGCCACGCAGGCAAATTCATGCACCGGTGTCTGTGCGATGGATGCACCAGCATCATGCCGGGCTCCGTGGGACCTGACGAGCTTCCGGTCATTCCAGACCACGTCTTTTACAAAGTGAGTGAGCGCTTCGAGGCGGAACTTCAGAATTACGCACGGGATCTACAAGAGTATTAGGCAGTATGCCGAAATCTGCGCTCAAGCAGCGTCCTTATCCAACGATTGAGGGGAATGCTGCTTGCAGTGAGCCGTTTGAATGTGCGATGATGGTTTCGTGAGGATGTTGTGCACAATGTAGGCCAATTGGAACTGTGTCAATTAGGGAGAAGAATCAATGACAATTTCTAACCGTATGTTCATGATGGTGGGCCTCCTGGCCGTGGTTGCGTTTGTTGTCGGGGGGTGCGACCCGACCACCAATTTGACTCCAGCTGACGAACGCCCGCCTAGGGAAGACCCCGATCCGGAGGAAGAGCCCGAGGACGTGGAAGAGGACCCCGAAGAGGATGAAGAGCCCGAGGAACCCGAGGAACCCGAAGAGGATGAAGAGGACGAGGCGCGTGTGCATTACGAGCTTAGCCCGCAATCCGTGATCGGCTTCGTGGGCTCAAGCCCCATCACCGGTTCGCAGCGGGGAAGCTTCG
The DNA here is from genome assembly GCA_003552765.1 of Candidatus Hydrogenedentota bacterium. Classification (GTDB taxonomy): domain Bacteria; phylum Hydrogenedentota; class Hydrogenedentia; order Hydrogenedentales; family SLHB01; genus SKRY01. The sequence goes on from PUOI01000346.1 coordinate 2,390, forward strand.
AGGAATTCGAAGGGAGCATGTCGATCGTGGACGATGACCTCTCGACGTTAAGGGCCGAAGCTGTTATCGATGCTACGTCGGTCACGGCCGGAAGTGACACCCTTGTCAGCGCCCTTCGAGAGGATATTCTCGCCACGGAAGAGTATCCCGAAATCCGCTTCACCTCGATTGAGGTGGAGGAGGACAACGGAGAATATGTCCTCGTGGGCGATCTTGAGATGCATGGTGTAACGCGCGAGATCGGTATTCCTATCGAGAGTCCAGAGGTTGACGGCGACACCGTGAGCATGGAGGCCTATTTCTCGATTAACCGCGAGAATTGGGACATCTATTACGAAGGGTATGGCTGGGATCCCCCGGGATGGGAAGGCGCAATGGATGACGCCATCCGGTCCGGCGTGGCTATCCAGCTAGACCTTCAGGCGAATCGCGTTGAAGACTAACGTTTAGGCGCCCGCGCCGCGAACCACGAAGCGCTTTGAGGTTTTGCAAACAAAAAACGCCCCTTACCGGGGGCGTTTTTTCGTGTTTCTCCAAAAGGTTGCCGGCCGCACAATGGAAGTCGCCATCACCCTTGATCCCCTCACCGTACCGCCGGCGTCTCGCCGGCATATCCATCGCCATCTCCATGTGACTCTTCTTGCCGGCGAGACGCCGGCGGTACGGTTTGCCCCTTCCCAAGGAGGTGGCTCGAAGCGCCCAGGGATGTAAACACCTGCACTCCGCCTTGTCCCGCGGTTGGGCGATTCGACGTAACTGTTTTCACGCCGTGGGTAAGGTTTACAATAGCTGCGGTGTTTAGCTCTGTGTGAATTTCCTATGAAGTGGAGCCGCGGCCGAGGCGCCGATCGCCTTTGCACGGCCGGCCGAATGAAGAGGAGGATAGGGCCATGTTGCGTTACATCCTGATTGTCGCGGCGGTTGTCGCCATACTGTTGGTTGGGGGCGTACTACTCGGTTATCTCGTCATGACGGGCGCTTTCACCGGCGTGGATCGGGCGGTGGCAGCCGGTGATCCGTTGCCGGACTTCACCATGCCCGCGTCAGACGGGGAGACCTACAGTCTGGAGGATTATGAAGGACAGATCGTCGTGCTCGACTTCTGTTCCCATCTCTGTCCGTGGTCGGCGGGCGCGGATGCCCAGTTGGCGGAACTCTACGAGGAATATGCGGAGGACGACGTGGTCTTTCTCGGGATTGACAGCCATTACGACGTGGACCTGGAGGAGATCACCGCCTATGTCGAGGAGAGCGGGAAGCCTTATCCCGTACTCAAGGATGAGAACCACGCTTACGCGGATCTCGTCGGGGTCCGGATCACGCCGGAGATCCTTGTCACGGACACGGAGGGGCGGCTCGTGTATCAGGGCGCATTCGACAACCGCATCGTGCCCGACAACGCCGGGAGCGTGAACTACCTCCGGGAAACACTCGACGCCCTTCTCGCCGGGGAACCGGTTCCCCGCGAAAGCACAAGCGCTTGGGGCTGCACCATCAAGCGCGGCGGATGAAGCGGGAGCCCCACACCGTGGCTGGCGCTGTGTTGGTGGTCACGGCCGCGTGGGCCGAGCCCTGGTGCTGCCTGCATGGATCTATTCGGGACAGCATTTGAGGCTAAGTCACACGCAAAAGGGATTGACAAACACTTCGCTACTGGCTACGATGAACTAGCCTGGGGCGTGGAGGCCATCGGCAATCTCAACAACGAATGGGACATCCGCGGATATCACGCAGGAGACACACAATGATAACGCGGAACGGTTTTCACAAGTATCTGTTAGGCTTTGGCGTGGTGGTGGCCTTTGCCTTGCTGGGCTGTAACGGTCCAGAAATCATGGGATGCGCCCCGCCTCCTCCGCCAGATTATTCAGACGCGTCACGGTTACTCGAAGCCTACGCGGCCGGCGAACGCGACTTTGCTGGCGTAGACCTTTCGGAGGCGGGCCTGCGGCATGCGGACCTCCAGGGCGCGAACCTCAAGGACGCGAACCTCACGGGCGCGGATCTCACAAACGCGGCCCTGCAAGACGCGGATCTCGCGAACGCGGACCTCACAGACGCGAACCTCTCCTTCGCAGACCTCCAAGACACGAACCTCGCCGGCGCGGAGCTAAAGGGCGCGAACCTCTTAGGCGCGCACTTCGGAAATGCGAACCTCCAAGACGCGAACCTCGTAAATGCGCATCTCCAAGATGCAGACCTCCAAGGCGCGAATCTTAAGGGCGCAAACCTCATGGACGCGGACCTTTCAAGCGCGGACTTCACGAACGCGGACCTCTCAGGCGCAGACCTCACGGGCGCGAACCTCCAGGGCGCGGACTTCTCAGGCGCGAACCTCCAGGGCGCAAACCTCGCGCTCGCGGTCCTCGCGCTCGCGGACCTCACGGACGTGAACCTGGAAGACGCTGTGAATATCCCCACACAGCTTCAAGAAGACTTCGATGCGTCAAAACTACTCGAAGCCTACGCGGCCGGCGAACGGGATTTTACTGGAGCACGCCTCTCGGGCGCGGACCTCCAGGGCGCGGGCCTGGCGGATGTAGAGCTGGCGCACGCGGACCTCGTAGGCGCGAACCTCACAGACGCGGACCTAACCAACGCAGACCTCATAGACGCGGACCTCTCAGGCGCGAACCTCTCGGGCGCGGACCTCTCAGGCGCGAACCT
>PUOI01000418.1 GCA_003552765.1 Candidatus Hydrogenedentota bacterium
AAAGCTATACGGTCCAATCTGCGCCATTCGCCTTAATCCTCGTGCGCGTTCCGCCGCCCACGGCTGATGGACATCGAGGACGGCCCGCTTTGCGCCGCTCGTTGCCCTGGAGTCAGGGACCCCCACCATTGAAGGTACATCTGGTGCTGTTGTTGCATCAGTTCGGTCTGGCGGCGCGATTCGTCTAGCTGCTGCGCTTGTAGCCGCGCCTGTTCGCGCTCCTCGCCTCGGCGCTCTTGTTCGTCGCCGAGTCGCCCGGCTTCGCGCTCAAAGACTCCCGCCGCCTGTTCGCGGCGTTCGCCCAACCCCAACGCGTAATGACCCCGCTCAACCGGGTGTGGCGCGCCGCCGCCAAGCATCGCTATGTCGGCAAAGTCTTCGGGACGTGGCGCCTGGCCCCCAAGCATCCGGCGCGCAATGTCGTGTTCTGTCCCCGCGCGCGCTAGCGGGCTGCCGATAAGCGTGTCCAGCGGGCCGATCAAATCGCGTAGCTCAACACCCATGATGCCCATGCGCGCCATGAAACCTAACCCTATCTGGTCCATCGTGTCGGTAAATGTAGCCCGCGCACGGTCGGTGAGCGCCCCGAAATGTCTCGCACCGGCCGGAACGCGCATAGGGGCCGCCTCGCCGATCTGTTCGGTCCGTTCGCCGAAATCCAACAATTGTTGCATGCTGTCCGTAAGCCGCTCCGCCTCTTGTCGCTGGAATCGAAGCCCGTCCACGTTCTCAAGGTCTTCCAGATTCCGAATGAGGTCCCCGGACACGTTGGCCCCATCCATAAGCGCCGACGCGACCCGTGTCGCCGCTCGTGGCAGAATTTCGTCTAGGTCTTCGCCGCGTTGCGTCAGCTCGGTCAGCATAGCCGGTAGTGTGTCGCCGGTGAGTTCGCCTTCGCGGCGCATATCCGCCATTGCCCCCACCAACGCTTCCATGCCGCGCGTCACGGTGTTGGCTTCCATGCCGCGCTCGCTGGCCGTCGCGATCGCCGCCAAAAATTCCCGAAGGCTCAACCCCATTCCTTCGAGCGCGGGCGCCATCTCGCGCACGCGGCCGCCGAGGTCTTCAACGCCGACCGCGCCCGCGTCGGCCGTCATCTTCAGAAGATCAAGCAGCTGCGCGGTTGATTCGAGTTCATCTCCAAACACATTCATCAGACTGATTGAGGTGTTCATCGTCTGGTTCGCGTCCAAATTCATCAGGCGCGAAAACCGCATCACAGCCGGCTCCAACCCTCGCTGAAACCGCGACTCCAACCCGCCGGCCCGGTCGTCGAGCGTCGACATCACGTTGACAGCCTGCTCGGCGGACACGCCCCACTGCACCATCATGTCGCGAACTTCTTCTCGGAGCTCCCCAATCCGGCCCACGTTATCGCCGACCGAGATCAGACCCCGAAGCCCCCCTTCGAATTCCCGCGCTTTCCGGTTTTGCTCATCGAACGCGCGGCCTAATTGGCGCGCCACGCCGGCCAACGCCCCGAATCCCAATATCCGCCCCAGGTTCCGCGCCTGGTTCCCAAGCCTATCGACGCTCTGCCCCATTTGACGTGTGCTGCGATTCACTTGACGTGTCTGGCGCTCGGTCGCCCGTTGCGCCGTGGTCAGGTTGCGGAATCCCTGGACGGCCTGCGCCTCGGCCGCCGTCATCCGAACCAATACGTCGCTTTGTGCGCCTTTCGCCATTACGTCTCCGTCGTACCGTCATTCCCGCCGCCGTCATCCCCGCGAAAGCGGGGACCCAGGGGGGGCGTCCATCAATCACCGTGCAGCATCATGTACAACATCACATCCGCGTGGGTCGGCGTGTACCCCGGCATCACTCCGCCGGCCCAAGCGGCGTATCGGTCGTAGCGCCGACTGCGTTCCCATCGCTTTTTTTTTGATCGTCCAGCATCCGCGTTAAGGACGGCTGGTCTAACGCCGCCCACAACGCGTTCAGTAAACTCTCTTGCGACCACACCCCCAACAATGTCGCCAACCCAAACCGTTCCACCCGATAGTTGAGCGCCAAAAGCTGACTGCACGCGGCCATCAAAACCGTCCAGGACACCGCCGCATCCTCGTATTCTCCCATCTCGTCGACCACATATTGCACGGCCTCGAACGCCTCAATCACGGCCGGAGCCGGTTTGCCTACTTCGAGTTCGCCGTCCGCGCCGTATTGCATCAAACGGGGAAATAGCCGCACAATCGGCACACGCCAGGTTTGCCCATCTTCCAGCGTCACGGGATGAGAATCTCGAAGCCGCGCGTGCGCCAAGGTCTCGGGCCGTGGAGGCGCATTGTTCCAAATACCGACTTGCACGCCATTCCCCCATGGTATCGCCGCCCAACGTTGCTCCTCGGGCTTGTAGAGCACATGGCGATTCTCGCGCTGGTCTGGCCGAAATCCCGCGCACACGACACCGTCACCCCCACCGTTTGGACCGCCCCGCACACCGCGCACTTCAACTTCGCATCCCTCCAACAAAGAAGAGGCCCCCGCCGCGTTTACACGTGACCGAAGCCCCTCGCCGTCGCCGCTCTCGCCCGGAACAAACACCAGAAATACCATCGTCCACCTACTCCCGTCTGGTTCAATTCCCCCTTTGAAGAGGGTTGGGGGCATGTTGTCCACCCCGTACATATTCCCCCTTTGAAGGGGGACCAAGGGGGATGTTGTCCATCCCGTACATCCATCCGCCCTGGGGGATGCCCCCTTCGAGGTGACCGCAAGCATTGGGGGGAACCCGCGGCCCCTCGAAGGGGAACCGGTGGAGGAAAACCGTTACACCGTCTCCATCGCCGCCTGGGCGATCTGTAGGATATCGTTCGTCCCGTCGTAGGTCGGCTCAACCACGATCTCGTAGCTCGCTTCGCCTCCCTGGTTCGCCGACGTCTCGTTCGCCATCGCCATGCCGTCGACCGCCTTAATGTGCAGGTGTTCGGCCACGGTGGTCGCCACGCGGGTTCCGTTCTGGTTGACCTTGCGAAACCAAACCTCGCACCCGGAGCCTGTCAACGCGATGCCGTTCGTGCCAAGGCTCAGTTGTCCAACGTCGTCGGTCGTGATCCGGATTCGCGGCGCGCAGTCCATCCCGGCCAATAGACCGGGCCACACGTTGCCGTCGTGGCGGCGCGCATGCACTTCAATGCCAAACTCCACAGTCAACTGCTGGACCTGGATCTCGTTCCCGTTGATCTCGCAGCCGCCCGCCACGAATGCGTCCATGGATGCCGCGGGCGTGGGTAGGGTTACCGTGCTGAAGGACAAGGGATCGTTTCCGTCGGTGCTCGCTACCCAGATCTGGCATTCCAGCGTCGCCCATTGCGCGCCCTGCGCCTGTAGGGTCACGGGAATGAGGTAGCCCTGGGTCACGGTCATCTTGGCGTGGTCGGTTCCGGAACTGCGGAAGCCCGCGTGAAGAAGTTTCTGAAGCCACAGCTCGGCCCCCGCCGCGTCTTTGCCGTCAAACCCAATCGCGTTCAGCGCGGTCCATAGGTCGTGCGTTGAGAAGTCGAATTGCGCGTTCTGTCCCTGGACCGCGTTGTAGGTCGGGGAAGCGCTCCCGGAATGCCCCACGCGCCCGCTTTCCACGCCCAGGTCCATCCGCGCGGATTGGGTCGCGAACGTCGTACCGTCTACGGTCACGCCGCCCAGTGTGTAGCTCGAAGTTGCGCTCATCGCACCACCTTCCTTTCGTGCATGCGGTCAATCTGACGTTGCACGTTGTCGCTCATCATCCGCGCGTACATCGTGGCCTCTGCTTGTGTGAAGTTGGATAGCTCGGCCCGCATGTCTGGACCGGTCCCGAGTTTTCCGCTGAAGCGCACGTAATACGGGGCCGCCAACCGCAGAATAGTTTTGATCTCGCCTGTCTTGGCCCTGGACCCCTTCGGTTCGCGGTATTGGCCGGTCACGGTTTGTTCCATTCGGCCGGTCCACACCAGCGGCCGCCGATGCCCAAATTGGCGCGCTTTCCGGGTCTCGTATCCGCGCGTGCGCGGCTTGAACCCTAGCTCTTGCGCCAAGTGGCTCAGCGCGCTCGGTTGTTGGAAGCGTAACGGGATCCGTTCTCGCCAGTGATACCGAGCCACGCGCACCATAGCCGTCTTCGAGGCGCGGCGGAACTCTTTCTCCAGCGCCTCGGGTGGGTTCTGGATGTGCATTTCAACGGCCCATTTCTGCGCCATTAGCCCGCTCCGTAGTCGATGGAGAACACGAGTTGCATGAAGTGCCCCTCGGTCTCGGCTTCGGCCTCGTCGGGCCACATCGGCCCCATGCGTTTTCGTACGTCACGAATCAATAGCGCCCCGTGGCGCCGCCCGGTCTCCACGAGTTCGTCGCGCAAATACCCGGCTTGGTTCAAGAACCACACCTTCGCGTCTCTGGGATGATCCTGAAGTTCCAGCGGGATCGGAGCCTCAATCAATAGGAACAGATCGCCTTGTTGGCGAAATCGTTCGGTGCTGCCCGTGGAGGCCAGTGTGAAGTCCAGCGTCTCGCCGTCGTCAACCACGGCGAACGGCCGCCGCACTCTCGGTGTCACGTTGGCCACGTCGCCCAACTCGCCGGCCGTTGGGGATGTCCCGTACAAACCGCGATTCTCCGCCTCGACCGTGATGAAGTCGGATCCGCGCTCGAGGTATCGCACGGTTTCGCGGACTCCGCCGGACGCCGGGAGAAGCTGCACCACGCCCGCATCGGGCCAGTTCGGTATATCCGCCTCGAATTCGAGCGTCTCGCCGCCGCTCTCGGGCAACGCCACGGCCACATACGCGGGTTCGGCGAGGGTCGGGCTTACCAGATGCACCCGCTCCAATGCCGCGCTGGCCGTGTACACCTCGACCCACTCTTGCCATGCCGGCGTCATCGCCACCAACTCCGCCAACTGCGCCAACGGAATCGACAAGCTCGACCGTGCTTCTACGGGTCGCCCAATCGTCATCTACTTACCTCTAATTCCCGGGTTCAAAGGGGATGTCCTCATCGCCGGGTACGCCGGAGTTCCGGCCTATCGTGCGCGCTCTGGATCGAATGGACTCCGATCAACACCGC
>PUOI01000529.1 GCA_003552765.1 Candidatus Hydrogenedentota bacterium
CGCTCCCTCTCCCCTTTTTCCGGGGGCGGGAGAGGGCTGGGGTGAGGGTAGATTCGTGCCGGTCGTGCCGTGGCTGAACCGAAGGCCGACCCCTGCATAAGGCGGGGAAGAAGGCACATGAAGCATTTGGGCGTTTGCACCGAGCCCCCCTCACCCCGACCCTCTCCCGAGGGGAGAGGGAGGAAAATGCCCGCGGCGCATGTCATGCACCCCAGCGCAAATGCGTGCAGGCGAGGCTGGCCACATCAGCAGCCGTGTTTCCGCGGCCGGCTGGTGGCCATGGTGCCAGCCCCCACAGTCCCCACAGCCCCCCATGGCCATCGGCTGCCGCCATCGCCGACCCGCCGACAGCCGCTGACCATGCCACATGCTTTGGCCGCCACATGAATGTTCCCTGGCACCACCGTACAAACCCGGTCAGCCCCGATCCCCATGCCCCCAAGCCCAGGGAGCCTACTGCGCCCTGACCCGCAAACCCCCTCCTCAACATCCTCCTCGCCCTCTGCGGTAAATTCCCTCCCCTCCACGGCCGCAACGGCCCGCCAACGCCAGGCGATTGAGTTTTCAACCACAGAGGATCACAGAGTTTCGCAGAGGTAAACAGGACGCCGCGCTGGGTGCCTGCCCGACCGGTGGTCCTCACGCGAAGCCGCGAAGCCGCGAAGCCGCGGAGTGCTGATGGCCGTTGACGATTCGCTCAATGCCTCACATGAACACCCCATCCCCAACTTTCATCATCACGACCCCACGCTCTCCCCTCACATCCTCTTCCTTCGCGGCTTCGCGACTTCGCGCGAGCCCATCCGGCTACGATCGAGGGCTGTCCCTTATAGGCGGCAGGGCGCGGCGGTTCTGTCCGCCTCCGGCCTCTCGCCATCACCCGAGGTAGGAGCCCAGTGCGGTCGTGCCGCACGCTGAGATCTGTGCGGGGGGCCGGCCGCAAGGCCGGTCGGTGCTGCAGCCGGAAAGCGAGGCTTCTTACGGACAGCAGGGCCATTGGCTCCTGGCCCCCTTCCCGCACCTCCCGCCAGTCATTCGACCTCATTTGCGCCAGTGCTCCCAGGCCCGTCTCCCGCCTCATCGTACCATTCCTCCACATGACTCCATGCCTCTTGCCCCAATCTCCTTTTCATATGACTCTCAAGTTGCCTTAGATCAACGTCTTCATGTAAGGCACGACTCTTTATCTCATCAAACACTTTTGCCGCCGCGCTCCTCAGCTTAATTCCGAGTCTAGCTTCCCCTGTCTGGAGTTCGTGAAAAAGAATCTTGCGAGGCATCTTTGCCCGCCACTTTCCATCCTTCCATAGGAGTTGCTCACCAGTTCGATAAAGTCCCGGGCCGGTTGCAGTGGCTTCTCCATTAGTAATCTTGAAGGAAAGTGCTTCAAGTGATACAAGCTCGAATCCCGGCGTCAAATCGGCGTCAGACAACGCCATAAGAGTGCTCTCAACCTTTCGATCGCCGAATCGCTCGCGCGTTGCCTGATCAAGCTCGAACATAGCGCGAGACGCCTCAAACTCAGTTTTCAGCAACTCCACTCCCTTGTCTGGTACACCCACAAAACACCCCAAGAACTGTTCCAGGTCATTTTGCCGCACTGACTGTTGCAGCCTCTCGAATAGTGTAATAGGGTCTTCGGGCTCTTGAACAGGAGAAGGACTTTCCTTTGAGCATCCGGCTCCCCAGAAGGCTATGGCAACCAGCATCATAACGATGAATACAGCACGGAGTCGCTCATTGATGAGACGAAATTGCATACGCCTTCGGTTGATGTGAGCGTCCATCATTGCGTGCCTCATAAGTCGTTGTTTTAAAAGCACTTTGTGTCGATACTGTGCGGGTTCATCGTGAACTGGGCGCTGGGCCGTTTGACGATAACGCGTGGGTTTCGACACCCTGTCACACAGGTGCCAACGTCCGACGTCGAAGGTTTATCGCATAGTACCAATCCGCAGGGGCGCCATGGTGGGGACACCCGGTTCAATGTCTTCCAGAGGGCTGAGCACTTTGCCGACTCCTGAATCGAATTACCGCAGGTACACCTCGCGGCCGCCCCGATATTCTACCTTCTGCGGCCGCAGGATGACCAACTCGCCATCCTCGACCTGCTGCTGGTGAGTGTAGGCCAGTTCCGGGGCGCTGCCGTCGGCCTCGCCGGCCGGGTTCTGGCGGATCGCCTCCATCAGCTTCCGGCCGCCGGTGAACTCACCGGCACTGTCCACATCGTCGTGCTCGTAGCGGACCTCGTTGTGCAGGCTCTGCCCACGGGAAGTCTGCCGACCAAGGGGAACACGCTGCGCCGTACCGTAGCCTTCCTTGTGCTGTTCGATGACCTCGACTTGATAGGCTCGTGTCGCGAGCACTGGGCCAGTTCCTCCATGCCCCTGACTATCGTCTCCACCCTGCCCGGAACAAGCGTAATTCACCCTACCACCCATGGATGATTACGCGATCTGAACCATCTCCGATACCTTCTGAAACTCCCAGCCATGCATGTGCGGAATGCAACTGTACATCGAGTCGCTCGATCCATTCCTTCGCCTTATCGACGTCACTTCGACCTGCTTGAATCGCTGCAATCTCACGGTACGCCGGTCCCTGGTGCCTCACGCTACGAATTTTCTGGGCAATTCCAACGGCCTTCTCAATCGGCTCGTTGCCACGCTCAGCCACGGCCACAGCGATCTCACGCTTCGCGATCGAGGTGTGCCCCGCGGTCTCCACTTCGTGCGATGTCGCGATCTCCAATGCTCCCTCCACGCTCTCATATTGCGCATAGGTCACCGCAATTTCGCGACATCTCCTCCCCCTCGAATCCGCGTTTGGGATATCAGTAGCCGCGTCATGGGCGGATTCGAGGCTCGCTCTCAGTTCATCCTGTCGTGACAGCATGCCTTGTGCGCGTGCCAGGCTCAGCCATAACTCGACCGCCTCTCTGCCCTCATCATGCTCGACATCCGCGAAAACCTCCATCGCCTCGTTCAATGCTTCATTGGCCTCATCTTCACCGCCCGTTTCCGCCCTGCCCTTTGCGAGGGCGACGTATACGCGAAAACGTTCAAGTGGAGTGGGGAGGTGTTTAAGCAGGTCCGAGACATCGTCCAGGAAACCCACCTCGCTCATTTTCACTGCGATCCTGGTGAAGATACGTGATGACCCGGGCGGTCCTTCACGCTCTTCCGCCATGCCTATCGCTTCTGCGAACATTTTTCGTGCGAGTTGCTCCTCGTTCGACCTGGCGAGCAGTTCACCCGCTTCAATATATAACTCCCACTGGATCGGCTCGGGAAAGCTGCGAAGCACGGTGAAAAGATTGTCAATGTCGCCATGGTGAATGGCGAGGTACATTACTCTGTACAATGCGGGAAGGCGCCGCCCCTCATCTTCGATGTTCTCTGCCATACGGAGTGCATCATCAATCTTCCCCGCGGATGCTTTTATCAGTGACAGATCGCTTCTGGCGCTGTCCGCATGTTGAGTCTCTGCAAGCGACCGAAGGGTTGCCCGGGCGTCCTTGATGCGCCCCAAACGCCACTGCGTTGTTAAAGACCTCAATTGGACTGCTGCCTGATGCTCCTTATCTGGCTGCGGTGCTCGATCGAGGGCACGTTCGAACGCCTCTCCCGCCTTATCGTCATCAGACAACTCCGCATACCCTTCTGCAACATTCAGGTCCGCATGCAATTGGAACATGGCGCGCCATTGCGGGTGAAAAGGGGAGCCTCTGGCAGCTTCATCTGCAATCTTCGCCGCGAGCCCGAGCGCCTCTGATGCCTGGGGGCGGGCCTCGACATCGAGTGCTGCTTGTGCAATCTCCCACGAGACATCGTAAAGGTGTTTAAGGCTCACTGGTCCTTCTGCAGCTCGTGCGTCTGTCCACACTCGCTGCACATCTGCCAGAGCCTTGTCGAGATAAGGTGCAGAAGGCGGTACTTGAGCGTGCTTGTCCTTGCTGGATGTATGAACCCGTGGCAGAGCATCATCACCCACACTCACGATGACGAAAAACACAGTAAAAAACAGGGCCGGGGAATGACTCTTCAATATCCTGATCATTGTGAGCTCTCCGATCATCAACTAGTCATAGATTCAGAATAATATCCCAAGCTAAGGGGGTCGCATGCGTCAAGTTGCTCCTGGTAAGTGTGGCGTGACGTGCTGAGTCGAATCAATCCCCCGTGCCCAAATCCTTGGGGTGCCACGACGCCAAAAGAGTTCAAATTCTTTCACGAGATATCCAAGCAGAATATTCTCGTCACCTCCACCCGGCGGCTCCTCAGCATGCCAGTAAAACTCCGTGTTACCATCAACTCGATGACAGGTGCATTCAAGCACTCTCTTCTGCTCCTTGGAATATACCTCGTATACTTCGTTTCCTTCGCCTCGCTCGAAAATGTGTGGGTCTTGGCGAATCGGTGGACTCATTTTTGTGCGAAAAACACGTTTTACTTGGACTCGGGTTTCACGTCTGGGGACTCCGAAAGGTCGGTAGTCGTCCCAGCTATCGCAGTCGCCAATATCATCTTTATTATCCCAATGTTCATCAAGTCTGATTTCCAACCAATGACGCAATCCGTTCCAAGTCTTGCATTTGCGGGGGATGTCCAGCACGCTGTCAGCATTGGTACGTGGGACAAGAGTGGCACTCGGGCGAAAGCGAAGCTCTGTCACCTCGAACCCAGGAGTGGGGGGAACGTGATCCTCGGGAGGATAAAACCCCATTGTCTCCTTGGGAGAGGCTCCTGGAAGGGGTAAGTACTGAAGGCCCGATGGGTCCATCCCTCCACGCAAGGCCCCATATGCCGCATACACATTCATCCCATCATGATACCCCCCACCCGGCTGGTTCTGATCCAGCGGATCGCGCTGGACGAACCTGCCCACGGCCGGATGCAGCATGCGGTTCCGGTTGTAGATCAGCCCACCGGCGGCGGGGGCATCGTGGCGCAGGCCCTGGTGGCCGATGCGCAGGCCGTAACTGCCCGTGAGGGGGTTTTCGTGGACGGTGTGGTCGGGATCGAGCACGGTGC
>PUOI01000575.1 GCA_003552765.1 Candidatus Hydrogenedentota bacterium
CGAGCGCCGGCGCAAGGAGATAGCCTTCGGTGGGGTGGAGGTTGCCGCTGCTCGGATTGCAACGCAACGCCCACCGGTGTCCCTGATACGCTTTCCAAGCCGATACGGCGAGACTGCATTCCAAGAAATGGCTCAGGTTTTCGAGCGTTACCGGAGCGCCCTCTATCGCGCCGGGCCGGTAGAGGGCTTCATAGGGCGGCGTCTGATCGCTCCCGGCCAACGGAAGCGCAACGCATTCCGCCCCTTCAAATCGCCGGAACGGTTCGGGCTGATTCGCCCAATCCAGATACCCCGGCCCGCGCGACGGACGGCTGGGGTGATGCTTGGTCGCCTCATGGTAGCCTGTCACGACGTCCAGGAGTGAATGGGATACGCTAGACATAACGGTTTACCTCAAGTGCTCTGTCCGCCCGCAAATTGTGGGCCGCCTCTATTCTTGGCCATGACGCAGCACGGGCTTCCGACCCGTGATTCATGGCCTGGAAGGCCATGCCACCTCTTGGCGCGTTCACTTCGGCGGTCAACAAGATTAGGCTTGACGCTCCACTAGTGCTCTGTCCGCCCGCAAATTGTGGGTCGCCTCTATTCTTGGCGGTGACGTAGCACGGGCTTCCAGCCCGTGATTCATGGCCTGGAAGGCCATGCCACCTCTTGGCGCGTTCATATCGGCGGTCAACAAGATTAGGCTTGACGCTCCACGAGTGCTCTGTCCGCCCGCAAATTGTGGGTCGCCTCTATTCTTGGCGGTGACGTAGCACGGGCTTCCAGCCCGTGATTCATGGCCTGGAAGGCCATGCCGCGTCTTGGCGCGTTCACTACGCCGGATTCAGTCGAATTCCGTGGGCAAGTCCCGGTTGCGGAAGTGCTGGAACATGAGCGCGATCTGGCTGGCCGTGACGCGTGAGTGCGACAACGGGGGCAGGGCGTCTTCGGCATAGAATTCGGCCCCGCCCGTCTCGTGGCTTGTGGCGGCCTCGCCCCCTTGCAACTCGCAGATGAAGAACAGTTTGTAAACGTGAAACGGCATGGGCGGCTGATGCCCCTGCACCGTCCTATCGTGCAGCGCGGCCAGTTTGACGGCTTTTGCGTGAAAGCCGGACTCCTCCTCGATCTCGCGCTCCACCGCAAGGGATGGGGATTCACAGGGATCCGCCCAGCCTCCAGGCAACGTCCAGCAGCCGTCGACCATTTCCTTCACGAGCAAGATCCGGTCATCCCGAAACACGGCGCCCCGCACGTCCACCTTCGGCGTCGCGTACCCATGCTCCGACGCGAATAGCTCCTTCACTTTGGAGACGGAAGTCTCGCCGCCCCAGGCCATCATTTCCGCCGCGATTTCCCCGATGGCGCCGTAGCGTTCCCGTTCATACTCGGAATCGCTGTAGTGAAGCCCGTTCTGGGCGATTGCTTGTAGCTGTTTCGCCCACGCCAGCCAACGAGGTTCCATCAAGCCGATCTCCCTTTCCCGTTTTGGAGCGTCCGTGATTTCCGGCCGAAGTGAAACGGTACCACGAACGCCAAGGCCCTGGCAAAAGGCTTGGCCCATGCCCCCCAAGATGCCGGCCCTGCGCCGAAGGAGGCCACAGACCGCGCGAAAAGGGCGCGTCTTCAAGCTTGCACTGTCCCTAGACTCTTGCCTATGATGCTGTATGTGGATGAGTGAGCTAATTCGAGAGAGGGAGGAAGCCATGCTTCCGCCCCTACGGGCTGGGACAATGCAACCGTAACCAGTAGCATGGAAGGAGATTACATGAATACAGGATGGAACATTCCAGAAATCGGCCGGCGGAGCTTTTTGAAAGGCGCTGCCGCCGCGTCGGCGGGGATGGCGCTTGCGGGCCGCATGCCGGTAGCGGCGGCGGAAGAGGGTGAATTCGCTCCATTGCCGCGAGGCGTAATTTACGGTGATCTGCCAGAAGGGGATCTCGAGGACCAATTTGTTCTGGCAGCCGAATGCGGCTTCGAGGGTATCGAGTCCAACACGGTGGACAGCGTCGATGAAGCCAGGCGCATGGCGGACGCAGCCCAAGAGGCGGGCATTGAGATTCACTCCATCATGTTTGGCGGGTGGGGCAGCCCGCTCTCGCACCCCGACGAAGACGTGGCCCAGCAAGGCCGGGAGGAACTCGAGCATTGCATCGAGACGGCCGAGGCCATGGGAGCGGGCGCCGTGCTCTTGGTGCCGGGGATCGTGAATGCGGAAACGCGCTACGTCGAGGCCTGGGATCGCTCCACGCACCACATTCGCGAAGTGCTCCCGGTTGCGGAAGACTTGGGCGTTGTCATCGCCGTGGAAAACGTATGGAACAATTTCCTGCTAAGTCCGTTGGAGTTCGCGGAATACGTGGACCAGTTTGAGAGCCCGTACCTGCAAGCCTATTTCGACGTCGGCAACATAGTGGCCTACGGCTGGCCGCAGGACTGGATCCGCACTTTGGGCGAACGCATCGTGCGCGTGCATTACAAGGATTTCCAACGCGACGGGCGGAACTTCGTGAATCTTGGCGAAGGCGACGTCGATTGGATCGAGGTCCGGCGCGCATTAGAAGAAGTCGGTTTCGACAGCTGGGTGACGCCAGAGGTCGGTGGTGGCGACGAAGCCTATCTCACTGACCTCGCGGAACGCATGCATCGTATCAATATCGGAGAGCCTCCCCTGGGATAGCATTTCGCCGAAGGCGGACTAACGCATAACCACTTAACGAAAGGAAGCATCATGAGAAACAAAGGCATGACACGGCGGTCTTTCCTGGCGAGTTCCGCCGCCGCAACCGCGGGCTTGGCGCTGGCGCCGCGTATTGGCGCCCAGAGTGCAAACGACCGGCTCAACATCGCGGCTATTGGCGCCGGTGGGCAAGCCATGGCCAATCTGAACGACTGCCGGGACGAAAACATTGTCGCCCTGTGCGACGTGGACGAGCAGCGCGCTGGCCAGGCCTTCCAGGAATGGCCGGACGCCGCGCGGTACACGGATTACCGCCAGATGCTGGATGAGATGGCCAACGAGATCGACGCCGTCGTCATTTCCACCCCGGACCACACCCACGCCAATCCCGCGTTGGCGTGCATGCAATTGGGAAAGAGCGTGTACGTGGAAAAGCCCCTCACGCACAGCGTCAAAGAAGCGCGCATCCTGACCGAGGCGGCCCGCTACCACAATGTCGCCACCCAGATGGGCAACCAGGGCAATGCCGACCAAGGGATCCGGCAGGTTTGCGAAATGGTCTGGGGCGGCCATCTGGGCCAAGTGCATACCGCGCACATCTGGAGCAACCGGCCCATATGGGATCAAGGCCTGGAAGCGCCCGAGGAAGAGATGGAAGTACCCGGCACATTGGATTGGGATCTCTGGCTCGGGCCCCGCTCGTATCGTCCCTACCACGAGTCGTATCTGCCGTTTGACTGGCGCGGCTGGTGGGACTTTGGCTCCGGCGCCTTGGGCGATATGGGCTGCCACAATATGAACCCCGCCTATAAGGCGCTCCACTTGGGCTTCCCGGACGAAGTCGAATTGGTGGAGCAGGACGGCATGACAGATGTGAGTCCCCCCAACAGCTCGGTCATCCGGTATCACTTCCCGGCCCGGCGCGGGATGGACGCCATCGAGGTGTTCTGGTACGACGGCGGCGAACTGCCTCCGCGGCCCGAAGGCGTGCCCGAGGATGAAGAGCTAGGTCAAGGCGCAGAGGGCTCGTTGTTAATTGGCGAAGACGGCATATTGACCTTTGGGACCCATGCCGAGAACGTCCGGCTTCTCCCAGCAACGGAGATGGAAGACTTCGAATTGCCCGAGCCACGCATGCCAAGTTCGCCCGGACATCGGCTCGAATGGATCCAAGCAGCCAAGGGTGGTCCCAGAGCCTTGTCGAACTTCGACTACTCGGGCCCCTTCACGGAGATGGTGTTGCTGGGCAACGTGGCCATCCGCGCGGGAGAGCGCTTGGAGTGGGACGCCGAGAACATGCGGGTCACCAACCACGAGGAAGCCAACGAATACCTTCAGTATGACTATCGCGAAGGCTGGGAACTTCAATAGGGTGTGCGCCTCCTCATTAGAAATGGAGCGCAACGCGACGATGAGGAAAGAAGACCTCATGAGACACAAAGGCATGACAAGACGGTCATTCCTGGCGAGTTCCGCCGCCGCGACCGCGGGCTTGGCGCTGGCCCCGCGGATTGGGGCCCAGAGCACGAACAACCGGCTCAACATTGCGGCGATTGGCGCCGGCGGGAGCGGCATGGGGAACATTGACAACTGCCGGAGCGAGAACATCGTTGCGCTCTGCGACGTGGATGAAGCGCGGGCGGCGCACGCTTTCGATGAGTTCCCCGATGCCCGGCGTTTCGTGGATTACCGCGAGATGCTCGATGAGATGGGCAACGAAATCGATGCCGTCATCATTTCCACCCCGGACCACACCCACGCCAACCCCGCGTTGGCGTGCATCCAGATGGGGAAGCACGTCTATGTAGAGAAGCCCCTGTCGCACAGCATTGAAGAAGCGCGCATCCTGACCGAGGCGGCCCGCTACCACAACGTCGCCACGCAGATGGGCAACCAAGGTAATGCCCGCAGCGGCATCCGGCAGGTCTGCGAGATGGTCTGGGGCGGGCATCTGGGTCAAGTGCATACCGCGCACATCTGGACTGACCGGCCCATATGGCCGCAGGGTATGGAAGCGCCCGAGGAAGAGATGGAAGTACCCGGCACATTGGATTGGGATCTCTGGCTCGGGCCCCGCTCGTACCGCCCCTACCACGAGTCGTATCTGCCATTTGATTGGCGTGGCTGGTGGGACTTTGGCACCGGCGCTTTGGGCGATATGGGCTGCCACAATATGAACCCCGCCTATAGGGCGCTCCACTTGGGCTTCCCGGACGAAGTCGAACTGGTGCGGCAGGAAGGCATGACGGATGCGGCCGGTCCGGACAGTTCCGTGGTCCGGTATCACTTCCCGGCCCGGCGCGGGATGGACGCCATCGAAGTGTTCTGGTACGATGGCGGCGAGTTGCCCCCACGGCCCGAAGGCG
>PUOI01000630.1 GCA_003552765.1 Candidatus Hydrogenedentota bacterium
CCGTCAATCCGGGCCAATTGGTCAAGGGACTCGAAGGGGCGCAGTTCGATGAGTTGTTCCGCCCTCGTTGGACCGATGTGCCGTATCCGGGTCAGTTCATCCAGCGGGGCCGTGTTGATGTTAACCCCGGCGGGCTCGTTGGGTTCTTCTTCTGGCTCTTCAGCTGCCTCCACCGTCTCTTCGGCGGCTTCTTCGTCAGGCTCTTCGGCCTCTTCCGTCGCTTCATCGGACGCAGGGGAGTCATCCCCGGCGTCAACGGCCTCGGCCGCTTCCGAGGCGGCTAGCGACTCTTGTGCATGGGAGCCTTCCCTCGTTTCCGTCTCCGGAGCGGCGGGCGGCTCTTCCTGGGCCTCTTCCTCTTCCGGCGCCAGCAGCGGTTTTGCCGATGCGAGATGCTCCAGGAGCACGCCGTGGGCGAACGCGTAGCCGCCGCCGACCCGTTGAAGGAGCCGGAGGTCAGCGGCGTGTTCCAAGAATTGGATGTAAGACAATGGCGCGTGACCGTTTAGCCACAACGTGATTCGGAGGCTCAAATGGCGGAGCATGGGCATTCCGCCGCCCACCACCGCCGCAAGGAGCCCGAAGAACAGCCCGCCCGGCGCTGCTTCACGCGGACCCACCAAAAGGCCAACGAATAGGAAGACGCCCAAACCCGCGGGCAACGCAAACCGCAGCGCGTTTAAGCCGGAAAGCCAAAAGCCTTCGTTCGGCCGCGCTTGGGCCGTAACGGCGGTGACGTCTCTCTTGTACTCGATCCCGCAGAGCCCATACAACAACGCGCCGAGCAATCCGTACAACACCGCGCCGGCTGCCGCCCGCCATGGGCCGGTGATGCCCCAAACCGCCAAGCCAACCACGGCCCACAACAGGCCGTACAACACCGCTAAGGCCGCCGTATAACCAGCGGCGCCGGAAAGCCAATGGGGTTTCAGGTCTTCCAAGAACAGGGTGGTTTTATTTTGTTTCTTCATCGCGGAGGCCAGCCACTGCAGCCACGTCACCGTCTGCTCCTTGCCGTAGGGAAGTCCCCCCTTCTCTTCTTCCCCCCGGCGGAACATCGCGCTGGCGTAGGCGGAGAACAGCTCCTCTTGTTGCTCCCCGGCGGTTCCCGAGAGCCGCACATCGCCCGCCGGGCGGCCGCGATAGGCCAAGGACGCCAGCCAGAGCATCAGCGGGGTCCGAATCAGCTCCAGCAAATCTTCATCGGCTTCCAGCGCCTCGCGAACGCCAGCCAGTTCATCGCCCGCTTGGTCCAGGTATTCCGAGACCTGCTCCCGCGTCAGCGGTTGAACCACGACGGCCTGGTTGACGGCCAGTCTCGCGGACAAACGTTCGTACGCCTGGTCCCCGCAGCAGACGGCGATCGGCGTTGTTTCGCGCGGCTTGGCGAAGGCGTTGATGGCCTCCACGCACGCCTCGCGAGCCTCCCCCGGAACCTCGTCCAGCCCGTCCAGCAACGGGGCAATCTGGCCGCACTCCACCCATGCGCTAGCAGTCTCTCTCGGAACGTGATAACGGTGGGTCAGTTCGCAAACGAGCCATCGCTCGATCGGCGGACGGCGGATCGCCCAAGAAGAAAGATTGAACACGGCGGGAATGGGGCGGGTGGAATCGCTCTCCGCTTCCCGTATCAAATCGCGGGCCAACTCCAGCAACAGCGTGGTCTTGCCGGATCCCGCTTCGCCGAGTATGGCGAGAGATGCGCCGGCATCTTCGAAAACGGTCCGGATCCGGGTTCCGGCGGGCAGGGGATGGGGTTCTTGTTCGGCGGGCGCGTCCGCATTCCACGGCTCAACGGAATCCGGACTGGTCTCAAGGGCGGGCTCAAGGCGTGCGGTCTTGTATAGCGACTGGTCCAACACGCCGTCGACCCAGCCCTTGCGGACTCGCTCCAGCATGGCCTCGCGGTCCTGATCCGACGGCCCATTCTCAAGCGGCCAAAGGGCCACCCCCCCGCAGACGAGCGTCAGCAAAACAAGCACCAGCCACCAAGCTTCCGGCCACTCAGCCACCTGGGCCATGGCAATGGCGAGTACGAGCGCCGCCAGCACTGCGGCGATGACGAGATAGTGGTGCGCGCGTTTCTGGTCATTCATGACGTAAGGCTCCTCCCCCTATGGGCTTCGTCTCATCAATGAGCCGTGTTCAAGCCAGAACGTTCATGTGCCGCGAACACGTCCCACGCGATCAATGAATAATGTGCTGCATCGGTAGCAATCCTACCCTCAAGAAGGTAGCGGCTGCAAACATGGGGAACTGCACCAACAATCGTTCGACGGGATCTGAAGGATTGAGTTGGCCGCTTGATCCTGGATACAGAGGGCGGTATACTTGTGTATGGAGGCTCGGCCACGGGGCTGCTTTCGGGTAGTTCCGGCGGCATTGCCTCCTCTTCATTTCTCTTCCCCTTTGGCGGTGTATGGGTCGGAAACATACACGATGCCATAGGAATCATAGACCTCGCCGTCTCGATATCCTTGCCCCTGAAACTGTAATTGGGAGAGCCAAGGTCCAAACGTTTCGGCGATCTCGCGTCGAGCCGGAGCCGTCATATCGCGGGATGGCAACCGGAATCCCCAATTCACGCAATAGATCGCGATATCCGCGGCCTGAACGGGGTAGGTCATGTCAGAAGCCACAAAGAGTGGCGTGGGCACAATCCACGAGGATCGGTAACGGCCAGTGTGGGTCCTTCGAAAATAGGCCTCAAGACGGCGCACAAACCGCCGGTCATTCGCCGTGTCCACCTGATCCATCACGATCAGACCATGTTCCTGTTCGTGCTCCAGATGGTAGAAGAAACGCTCGAACAAGAAGACCTGGTCTTTCCGCAAGTATTCCTCGGCCTCATAGGAATTCGGCCTAACGACACTACGCGGGATAGCTGCCGCGAACAGCTTCGCCCCGTGGTCACGCAACAACTCGAATACCCCGGCCGCCATCTCTAAACACGCTTGCCCGTAGGCCGTAAACTCATCGCGTGCTGGCTTTTTCTTTTCCAACCCCTTTACGAGAAATCTCCGGCAATGCTTGCGCCGCTCTTCGTCGGGCATTGGACTTCCTTGAGACGCCCATCTAACCCGTTTCTTGTCAAGAAGTTTGCAGCCTTTCAATTCGGCTCGGAACTCATGCAAACGCGTCCCAAAAGACACGAACTCCCGTTCCTGCATGCCTCGCACGAACGGCCATACCTGGGAGGCATGGAGGGCTACTCCACCCCGTACTTCATATGGCATGGACTGGTGATCGTGCCCGCTTTCGTCCAAGAATAAGAGCCAGCTCATGGAAGATGTGTTCCCGTTCGCCTATTCCTTCGCATGACTGTGGGCGTGAATCTTTCCGGCGCCATCGCAATCCAAGCTGCAAGGTGGATATGATTTCGCGAGATGCCTCTCCACAGGATGGCCCCCCAGAATCTTTATGTCATCTCCAACGTTATCCAGTAATATACCTGGCCGCCTGGACGGGTGTCCAGACGGCCAGGGGATTGCTCGTGTTGGTTGGGGAATGCCCAGAACGTTCTAGTAGCGGTAGTACTCAGGCTTGTAGGGGCCTTCCTTCGGTATGCCGAGGTACTTGGCCTGCTCATCGGTAAGCTTGGTCAGACTGACGCCAAGCTTGCCAAGGTGAAGCTCGGCCACTTCCTCGTCCAGCTTCTTCGGCAGGGTATACACCTTGCCGGATTCGTACTTGTCCGTCTCGGTCCAGAGCGATAGCTGGGCGAGGGTTTGATTCGAGAACGAGTTCGACATCACGAAACTGGGGTGGCCCGTGGCGCAGCCCAGGTTCACCAGCCGGCCTCGCGCCAGCACGATGATGCTGCGCCCGTTGGGCAACTTGAACAGGTCCACCTGAGGCTTCACTTCCACGATTTCGACGTTGGGATCCTCTTCGAGCGGGGCCAGCTCGATCTCGCTGTCGAAGTGGCCAATGTTGCACACGATGGCCTCGTCCTTCATTTGCATGAGATGGTCTTTGTTAATCGCGTTCAAACAGCCCGTGGCCGTGACGAAAATGTCGCCAATGGACGCGGCCTCGTCCATGGTGGTCACTTCAAACCCTTCCATGGCGGCTTGCAGGGCGCAGATGGGGTCGATCTCGGTGATCAGCACCCGCGACCCAAGGCCGCGCATGGCTTGCGCCGACCCCTTGCCCACGTCGCCATAGCCGCACACCACGGTGACCTTGCCAGCGACCATTACGTCGGTAGCGCGCTTGATGCCGTCCGCCAACGACTCGCGGCAGCCGTACAGGTTGTCGAACTTGGACTTGGTCACGGAGTCGTTGACGTTGATGGCCCGCGTGTGAAGCTTGCCTTCCTTCATCATGTGGTAGAGACGGTGCACGCCCGTGGTCGTCTCCTCGGACAACCCCACCAGTTCTTCCACCACCTTATGCCAGCGATCGGGCGAATCCTTGTGGATCTGGTGGAGCAGCGTGTCGACGATCTCGACTTCCTTGTGCTCCTTGCTAATCTCGGGGAGTTTCCCGTCCTTCTTGTAGGCTTCCTCGAACTCATAGCCCCGGTGGATCATTAACGTGGCGTCGCCGCCATCGTCCACGATCAGGTTCGGCCCCTTGCCGCCGGGGAAATGGAGGGCTTGGTCGATGCACCACCAGTACTCTTCGAGGGTCTCGCCTTTCCACGCGAACACAGGGATGCCCGCCTTGGCGATGGCCGCCGCGGCGTGGTCTTGGGTCGAGTAGATGTTGCAGCTCGCCCAGCGCACGTCCGCGCCAAGCGCCACGAGCGTCTCGATCAGCACGGCGGTCTGAATGGTCATGTGCAGCGAGCCCGAGACGCGGGCTCCCTTCAGCGGCTTATCCTTGGCATAGCGTTCGCGCGTGGCGATAAGCCCGGGCATTTCTTTCTCGGCGATGTTGATCTCCAGCCGGCCCCAATCGGCCAAGCTGAGATCCGCCACTTTGTAATCCAGGGGTTGCTCAGTGATAACGCTCATTGTCTGGTTTAGCTCCTATAGTGAGATGTCTCATGCAGTAGCGGGGCGCGCGCCTGGTCCAGG
>PUOI01000242.1 GCA_003552765.1 Candidatus Hydrogenedentota bacterium
GACGAGGCCAGGGCGCGGTTGCGCCATGCCTTCGGGGAGCGGGCGGCGGTGAAACTGCGCCGCGACAGGGAACGTTTCGAGATCGACATCAGCCTGCCCCGGCAGGGCGGGACAAATGGGGGTTTGCGATGAGCCTGCGGATTCTGATTGCCGACGATGAGTCGCCGGCCCGGGCGCGGCTGCGGGGGCTGGTGGAGGAACTGGGGCACGAGGTGTGCGCCGAGGCGGCCGACGGGCTGGCGGCGGAGCGGTTGCTGCGGGATAGGCACCCCGACGCGCTGCTGCTGGATATCGAGATGCCAGGGACCGACGGGTTGACGCTCGCCAGGCGGATGGAGGCCGAGCATCCGGAGGTGCCGGTGGTGCTGGTGACGGCGCATGCCGAGCATGCGGTGGCCGCGTTTGATGCGGATGTTCGGGATTATGTCTTGAAGCCGGTGCGGAGGGAGCGGTTGGAGAGGGCGTTGGGGCGGTTGCGGGGGGCGCGGGCGAAGGAGGTGCCGCGGATTCGGGTGAAGATTGGGCGGCGGGAGCAGTTGGTGCCGTTGGATGAGATTGATTGTTTTGTGGCGGAGGATGGGTATGTGATGGCGCGGTCGGCGACAGTGGAAGGGTTTGTGGATGCTTCGTTGCGGGAGCTGGAGGAGCGGTTGGGGGATGCGGTGTTGAGGGTGCATCGGGGGGGGTTGGTCGTGACACGCTCTATTGCTGGCATTTCCAAACAGCCCGGTGGGGCACATTTTGTCCTCTTCGCAGATGGATTCGAAAGGGTCCGCCTCAGCCGGCGCCAGGCGTCGGTGTTTCGGAAATATCTTGATGATATCTCGTAACCGCGCGGCATCATGGAGATTTTGAGAGCCGTTACCACGCAGATCAGATGTCAGCGGGCCCCAGCCCCGTATCCAGATGACGTACACCAAAGCGCCATTCACACCGCTCAAGCTACCGTTCGGCGCACAACTCTCGGTCACGCACGTGCTATGTTGTATAAAACAACTACGTGGTGACGCGCCCCGCACAGATGATCGCGGGGGCCTCCTACCGTCAACTCGGGAGCAACATTAGATGGATAACATTCGGAGCCAAACGGCGCAACGCGGTGTCGTTCTCGTAGTCGGGCTTCTACTCTTGCTCGCAATGACCTTAGTTGCTGTAGCAAGCATGAGTACCACCCACATGCAGGAACGCATGGCCGGCAACCATCGGACCCAAGCGCTAGCGTTCGAAGCGGCCTCAATCGGGGCTACGGACGCGGTCAACTATTATATTACGAAGCGAGACGCAGACGAACTGCCCGGACCTTGCCGGACAGCCACTAGTAGCGCCTGGGGCCCCACTACACCGGAGACCACAGATGCCGCTGCACTTGGGATGCCCACGGGTACTGAACTCAGGCGCAGCGTCGCCTGTGTGACCCAATCGAACCCAGATTGTGGGGATCTCGGGCCAACAGAATGCCCTGATTTTCGGTCCCAATTGCTTGTCCTCAATCAAGGCCGCGTGTTCGTTGCCGGCCAGACCGCACCGGTCGCCCAACGAGAAGTGGAGGTTCGAATCGATTACCTACTGCCGCCAGGGGAGGCAATTTCCGGTTGCACCGGAATTTGCATGCCAGGCTGCGACTGGAACGATCCAATAGAGTTGGCTGATAGCTCACAATTCGTCGTTGATGGTGGCGAGGGAGGCGATCCAGCCATCTCCGTCGGATGCCAGGATTTCGCTGATGCCCTCATCAAAGCGGCGGAAGACGCTGGCCCTACCAACCAAGGCGGCCGTCTTGGGAACTACACCTGGCAGGGTACGGGCCCCGGAATCCAATCCTCCGATATCGGCCCGCCTTGGGACTCTATACCGAACATCCGAGCATTCGCAGACTTTGTCAGGACCGAAGCCAAAGCCCTGCAAGACAACGGCGATTCTTCATGCACCGATAGTAAGGCTCCGTGTTATTATCAAGGCTACTTTAACGAATCAGGCAATTATACCTTTTTAGACTCCGAAGGGGGGCCACGCTTCACATACATTGAAGGCGATGCTCGTGTCTCGGGATCAGCTAGCGGCGCCGGCATATTGGTTGTCGATGGAAACCTCGAATGGCGAGGCACACCCGATTTCCAAGGACTCATCGTCGTGTTAGGGGGAGAATTCAAAATTAGCGGCGGCGGCGGCGGCGACACGGCCGGATCGATCATCGTTGCCAATACCAAGAATCCCGGGCCCGAAGGAGAATTCGGGCCCGCCACTTTAGATGTGGGCGGGGGCGGCAATCACAATATTACATTTGACTGTGATCTATTGGAATCTCATTGGGAGTCCATGGTAAAGGATCGCCCAGGCGCCGACCCCACTTGGGAACCCGAGTGTGGGCCCGGAGACCCCAATGAGCCTGACGCCAAGGGCCCCCCTGAACCGTCTATCACGAGTTGGCGCGAGAGCCTTGGATGGCGCCGAAATGATCTTTGGGACGAGTTGACCACCAATTGACCGATTCCACTGCCCACTCACAATGAGTCTCCCAGAGGCCAAAACGTTCTCGTTCGTTTAACGGTGAGACATATTAAGAAAATAGCTGCTCCGATTCCTAGCGCGTCCTCGCAGGAACAATATGCGGCAAACCAAAGGGGCTATCTTAAAGGTAATGAAGCGATGAAAAACTCTCACACGACCGGCTTTACTCTAATTGAGCTAATGATCGTTGTCGTCGTGCTTGGTGTGATTGCCGCAATCGCATTCCCATCCTATACCAACCAAGTACAACAAACGCGTCGCGCCGACGCTACATCTGCGCTTTTGAACGAGGCTCAACGACTCGAGAGGTGTTTTACACGCTTTAATGCCTACGACCACACCTCATGCCCAGCGCCTTCCGGTACAACAGAGGGTGGCTTCTACACACTCAGCGCCCCAACACTCGAACCCGCAGAGTTCGAAATTCGCGCGACGCCTGTCGCCGGAACAAGCCAGGCCAACGATCCGTGCGAAACTTTTATACTTACCCACACAGGTAACAGAGACCAGACTGGAACGGCCACAAGATGCTGGGGTACTCCATGACACGATCTAGCCTCGTGCTCTTTTCGAGAAGGTCGAACGCCGGCCTAACACTCATTGAGCTTCTTACCGTAATTGCTGTAATTGCTGTTCTTGCAACCATCGCGGTACCCAACTTTCAGCAAACCATCAAGAATAACCAGATAACGGGGCAACACAACGAGTTAGTCGCACTTATCACCTTTGCGCGCAGCGAGGCTTTAAGACGCAGCGGACCAGTGAGTGTAGTCGTTACTGAATCAGCGGGCGAGTCGATTGCTTCCGTTCGCCCCGGATTACCCACTGATGAGGGCACCGACATACTTCGCCAAATTTCCCTCACTGGAGTGCTACTAACAGCGCCGGATGACTTTTCCTTCAATAGTCGCGGCTACATAAGAAACCCAGACAGCGACGAGTTTCTGTATCCCAGCTCGATCTCGATCACGCTAGAACATGTCAATTGCACAAGCCCCCGGCAAGTCCGCGCACTTGAAATCTTGGCCACAGGGCAACTAACCATTGACCCTGACGCAGAGTGTTCTTCATGAAACAACAAGGCTTCCGCCTCCATTCGCACCAGGTCGGCTTGTCCCTCTTAGAGGTGCTTATTGCACTTCTGGTCCTTTCGGTCGGTCTAATTGGGACAGCAGCGCTCAGCATCAACTCTCTGACCAATGTGCACTCGGCACTCAATACCTCGCTGGCCTCCACAATCGCCCTGGACATCGAGGAAAGGTTTTGGCTCCAATCCACACAAGTGGCTTCTCCTGGCTGCCTATCCGGCCCCCTCGTGGATAGTGTTGTCTTGCAGCCTGCAGAAGATGATTGGACAAGAGACTCGCCTTTCTTATCTCTCCCTGGCCTGAGGATTACACGTGAAGGATACGAATCCGACGGCAGGAGTGCCCGCGTAAGCATCCGACTGACGTGGACAGAATCACGTTTCGGGGACACCACCGAGGTCTTCGACTACACCTTTTCCGCACCCTGCTTGAGGCCGCAACCTAATGGAAACTAGGAAAAGCAGAACGACAACTTGGCATACTCGGTGTTCGAGCCCGCATCAAATTGGCTTCACGCTTGTAGAACTCATGATTGCACTCGTTCTTGGCACCTTTCTGATTGGCGCGGTCATACTCACCTACCTAAATAACCAAGCAACAACCCGCGACTCGGAAGACCTATCGCGGATTCAAGAGAATATTCGAATCGCAAGTGAATACCTTGTGCGGGATGTTCGCAACGCAGCGTTTCGTGACGAAGATGTAGTGTTAATAAGTCATGAACGCGCCATACGGACTGCGTTTGCTCGTATCTCTGACGGGGCGCTTCGCGTTAGATACGCTGGCCAAGGCCATTGCGCCGAGGCCTTCACAGATATTCGCTTGATTGAGAATGAGTACTCCGTCAATAACGCCGGTGAACTGGTTTGTGTCGGCAGATCGGTACCTCGGGACACACCGGTGGCCAATACAGTCGAGCTGCAGGTTAACGGGGCAGATGTCGATGCGTCAGAGGCTGTCGTGCTAGCAACGGGGATCGAAGGGATTGCCTTCGAATTTATCTGTCCTGCAGGTCAACCGAACTGCGGATCTTGTGACGCCGGCGGAAATTGTCGGTGCGCACTGGCTCAAACACTTGAAGGGCGACAAGATAATCCCGCCTGTCTTGGCGTGAGAATTTCTCCTGAATTTGAAGGCCTTCGTCCAATGGGGGGGGGTACGCGAGAGACGCGATCCACTGAGTTGGTTGCTACGTTTCGGAATATCATCTTGCAACGCATTATCGATGGCCTTGAGCCACCACCGGTGTCAGAGTAGTTCGAAACCGATCCACCGCGGTGAGGACCCTGGCGCGGAATAATTTGGCTCCTCGTCATTCTGAGTGGAATCCGTCGAGATGCTGAGCCATGCTCAGGCCGGGCGTCCGGACAGGAGCAGCGGCATGCGCGGCGACGAGATTCTGCTGTTGGGCATTGGCATCCAGC
>PUOI01000101.1 GCA_003552765.1 Candidatus Hydrogenedentota bacterium
AAGACCCCGGCAGCCCTCGCTACGAAGATTGGCAAATCGCCTACGCATGGGATCAGTTCCTAAACACCGGCGACACGCGTTGGCCCTCGCGATTGCCCATGACCAAGAGCGCCGTGAAGGCGATGGACACCGTCGCCGATCTCGTGGCGCAAGAAGAGCAAGGGGGGCACGGGGTGAACAGCTTCACGGTCGGGGGCGGTTCCAAGCGGGGCTGGACCGCCTGGACCACGGCCGCCGTGGACGACCGGGTGGAAGCTATCATACCCGCCGTGATCGATCTGCTCAACATCGAGCCCTCCTTCATTCACCATTACTCCGCCCTCGGCTTCTGGGCGCCCGCGGTGGGCGATTACGAAGAGATGGAGGTCTTTGAATGGATGGGCACGGAAGAAAACCGTGAGCTGATGCGCATTGTCGAGCCCTACAATTACCGGCACAGGCTCACCATGCCCAAGTACATTGTGAACTCGACGGGCGACCAGTTTTTCTTGCCAGACAGCTCCCAGTTTTACTTCGGAGACCTTGAGGGAGAGAAGTATCTTCGCTATGTTCCGAACACCGATCACGGGCTCGGCGGCTCGGACGCCCGCGAAGTCATGCTCGCCTACTACCACGCTGTCCTAACGGATGCGGACCGGCCCCGGTTCTCGTGGACCATCAACGAAGACCGCTCCATTCGCGTCGAACCCGAGGATGAACCGGACACGGTCACCCTGTGGAGGGCCACCAATCCCGAGGCGCGCGACTTTCGCAGGGACGTCATTGGCGAGGCGTGGGAGCCCACCGAGCTTGCGGCCGATGACGACGGAACCTATCTGGCCGAGGTCGAAGAGCCGGACGAGGGGTGGACCGCGTTCATGGTCGAGCTGACGTACCCCGGTGCCGAGTTCGCGCCGTTGAAATTCACGACGGATGTAGTGGTCGTCCCCGACGAATTGCCCTACGAAGACGAGATTCCCGAAGTGCTGCCCCACGCCGATGAGATCGACTGGGAGCCCGAACCGTTGCCCGTCACGCGCCACGCCGGACCGCCGCAACACGACTGAACACGGCGGCGCTTCGGATATGCCTTGCCGATAAACGCCTTCAAAGACCCCAATCGCCGGGTGAGTGGCCCGCAGGGCCGGGGGATGTCAACGCACCGCATATCGCCCTATCCGGCGATTGGGGTTTATGCGCAAGTGGACACACGTCCGCGTTTCGCTCTATAATTAGATAAGCGTGCGTCACTTCCCTGTTCCCCTTGGGAATATCGCGCTCTTTCCCTCTGTTATCAGGGACAGGCGCATGGAGGCTGCACCGCTCCGTGGCCTATGTTCCCGTGCGCCGCGAAACCGGTCGAGAGCCGAAACCGCGAGGCGGCGTATGCCATCCGCGCCATCAACCGTAACTACCCAGCACGTATAGGGAGTGTAGTATATGAGCACGCCAGAGATCGGGACCGGCGAACCGAAGTATGCGGGTACCCGCGTCGAGCAAAGCAATCGCGAGATTGCCGAGCTGGCGAACAAGGAATACAAGTGGGGGTGGGTGACCGAGATTGAGTCGGACACCTTCCCGCCGGGACTGAATGAAGACATCATCGCGGCGATTTCCGCGAAGAAGAATGAGCCCGAGTGGCTGTTGGAGTGGCGGCTGAAAGCCTACCGCAACTGGCTTGAGATGCCCGAGCCCACATGGGCCAACGTAGGCTATCCGCCGATTGACTTCCAGGCGCAGCGCTACTACTCTTCCCCCAAGAAGAAGGAAGACGGACCTCAGAGCCTGGATGAGGTGGATCCCGAACTGCTCCGCACCTTCGAGAAGCTGGGCGTTCCCATCGAGGAGCGCAAGGCCTTGGCGGGCGTCGCGGTGGACGCGGTCTTCGACAGTGTGTCGGTGGCGACGACGCACAAGGATATCCTGGCCAAGAAGGGGATCATATTCTGCTCGTTCAGTGAAGCCGTGCAGAATCACCCCGAGCTGGTCCGGGAATATTTGGGGTCGGTAGTGCCTTATAACGATAACTACTTCGCCGCCCTCAATTCAGCGGTATTCAGCGACGGATCCTTCTGTTATATCCCCAAGGGCGTGAAGTGTCCGATGGACCTCTCGACGTATTTCCGCATCAACGCGGCCCAGACCGGCCAGTTCGAGCGCACGCTCATCGTGGCGGAGGAGGGCGGAAGCGTGAATTACCTTGAGGGATGCACGGCGCCCCAACGCGATGAGCACCAGTTGCACGCGGCGGTGGTCGAGATCTACGCCAAGGATCGCGCCACGGTGAACTATTCCACCGTGCAGAATTGGTATCTCGGCGACGACGAAGGCCGCGGCGGCATCTACAACTTCGTGACCAAGCGCGGCAAGTGCGCCGGGGATTACTCCAAGATCTCTTGGACGCAGGTTGAGACCGGCTCGGCCATCACATGGAAGTACCCGAGCTGTGTGCTCCAGGGCGACAACTCGATTGGCGAGTTCTACTCCGTGGCCCTGAGCAACAAGCGGCAACAGGCCGACACGGGCACCAAGATGATTCACCTCGGCAAGAACACGCGGAGCACGGTCATCTCCAAGACGATTTCCGCGGGCCGGGGCAACAACACGTATCGCGGGTTGGTGCGGGCCATGCCGAAGGCGGCAAACGCGCGCAACTACACCCAGTGCGACTCGCTGCTCATCGGGGATAAGTGCGGCGCGCACACCTTCCCCTACATTGAAGTGCGCAACAGTACATCGAACGTGGAGCACGAGGCGTCCACCTCGAAAATCAGCGAGGACCAGCTCTTCTACTGCCGGCAACGAGGCATTGGAGCCGAAGACGCCATTTCCATGATCATTAACGGGTATTGCAAGGAGGTCTTTGACCACTTGCCAATGGAATTCGCGGTTGAAGCGACAAAACTGCTTGAAATCAGTCTTGAAGGGAGCGTGGGTTAATGCTGCTTGAAATAAAGAATCTTCATGTGTCCGTTGAGGGCGCCGAAATACTGCACGGGGTGGACTTGGCTGTAAACGAAGGCGAGATTCACGCCATCATGGGACCGAACGGCTCTGGCAAGAGCACGTTGGCCCAAGTCTTGGCCGGCAACGAGGCCTACGAGGTCACCGAGGGTGAAGTGCTCTTGCTTGGCCAGGACCTGCTTGAGATGCCCGCCGAGGAACGCGCGCGGCTTGGCCTGTTCATGGCGTTTCAATATCCCACGGAAATCCCGGGCATCACCAACGCCTACTTCCTTCAGGCGGCGCTCAACGAGATTCGCAAGAGCCATGGCCTGGACGAGTTGGACGCCATGGAGTTCCAGGAAATCCTCCACGAAAAGATGGAGCGCGTGGCCATTGATCCGGATTTCGCGCACCGGCCCGTGAACGAAGGGTTCTCCGGCGGTGAGAAGAAGCGGAACGAGATCCTTCAGCTCGCCGTCCTCGAGCCCAAGCTGGCGATCTTGGACGAGACCGACTCTGGCTTGGACATCGATGCGCTGCGCATCGTGTCGGAGGGCGTCAACCGGCTGCGGAGCCCCCATCGCACCATGATTCTTGTCACCCACTATCAGCGCATGCTGAATTATGTGGTTCCCGACTACGTGCACGTGATGTGCGGTGGCAAGTTGGTGCGCACGGGCGGCAAGGACTTGGCGTTGGAACTCGAGGAGAAAGGATACGATTGGCTCAAGGCGGAAGTGGCCACGGCCTGAACCTTGGCGGCGCGTTAAACGGTGGGAACGCTTTGGCGATCCCCCGGGGAGTGTGTTTGGACAATGACCGAAACGAATGTGTTAACTGAAGAACAAACGGGTTCCAAGACGGCCAAGGACCGTTTCATTGCAGAGTTGGAGCAACTGGACGGCGTCCAATTGCCCCGCTGGTTTCAAGAGCTTCGCGCGGACGGCGCCGCGCGAGTGCGAGAATGCGAATTCCCGCACCATAAGGAAGAGGATTGGCGCTTCACCAGCATCAAGCCCATCCTTCGCACGCCGTTTGCCGTGGCCAAGACCCTGGAGCGCGTTCCGGCGGGAGATCCGGCCCTGGAGCAACGGCGTCTCCCCGAGTCGGCGGCCGAGCTGGTGTTCGTGAATGGACATTTCGCGCCGGAGCTTTCCAAGACCGGCGGGTTGCCCAAGGGCGTCACGGTGACCCCTTTCCGGCAGACGGACTCTCAGCACGAAGGCGTGCTGGGGACGCACCTCGACAAATACATCGCCGCCCGGTCCAACATGTTTACCGCCTTGAACAGCGCGTTCCTGCAGGACGGCGCGCTTGTGCAGGCCGAAGACGGCGTGAAACTGGACCAGCCGATTCACCTTATCCATGTCAGCGCGCCTGGCGAGGAGCCCTTGGCCGCGTTTGGCCGGGTACTGGTGGTGACGGGGGCCAACAGTGAGTTGCGGGTCGCCGAGAGTCACTTCTCAACAGCGGGCGCCAGCGTCCCCTACCTGAATAACGTGGTCACCGAGATGGTGGTGGGCGAAGGCGCGGTGATGCATCATTACAAGGTTACCGAGGAAGCCTCCGAAGCGTTCCACATGGCCGGCATTCGCGTTCATCAAGGACAGGAAAGCGTCTTTCACTCGCACAACATCACCCTGAGCGGGCGCATCGTGCGGCATGATTTCTCGGTCGAGCTCCAAGGCGAGGGCGCGGACTGTCAGCTCAATGGGCTGTACTTGACGGACAACGAGCAATTGGTTGACAATTACACGAGCATCGACCACGCCAAGGCGCATTGCACGAGTTGGATTGGCTACAAAGGCGTGTTGGACGGACGGAGCCGCGGCGTTTTCACGGGCCATGTCATGGTGCGCCCGGATTCGCAAAAGACGGACTCCAATCAGCTCAACAGCAACATGCTTTTGTCCGAGAACGCCACCATCGACACCAAGCCGCAGCTTGAGATCTTCGCGGACGATGTGAAGTGCACGCACGGCTCGACCACGGGCGGACCCCACGAGCGGGTGATCTTCTATTTTCGCACGCGGGGCATGACCGAGGCCATGGCCCGGGGTATGCTCACCTACGGGTTCGCCAGCGATGTG
>PUOI01000352.1 GCA_003552765.1 Candidatus Hydrogenedentota bacterium
GAACGACGGGAGAAGAAGGCCTGGGCGCGCTGGTTGCGCAGGCGGAAAATGCCCAGGAACTCTACGCCGAGGCGCAGGACCACGCCATGACCGAGATTGCGCCGCTTCAGGAGGCAGGTCTGGGCGTTCTGGCTCAGCTCGGCGATCTTAACGCCACAATCTCGGAAGATGCGGTGGAAGACGCCCAAACCGCCGTGACGCGCGCGTCCATGATGATGATCGGCGCGATCATCATCGGCGTGGTTATTGCGCTTGGTCTTGGCCTTTTCCTCAGCCGCTCGATAGCGGGCGCGCTCAAACGCGTCATCGAAAGCCTGAGCGCGGGCGCGGACCAAGTCTCGTCGGCGGCGGATCAGGTTGCGCAATCGGGCCAGAGTCTGGCGGAAGGCGCGAGCGAGCAGGCGTCCTCGTTGGAGGAAAGCTCGGCGTCGCTGGAGGAGATGGCCTCTCAAGCACAGCAAAACCTGGAAAACGGCAAGCAATCCAATGCGATGGTGCATCAAGCTGGCGAACAAGCCCAGCAAGGCCAGGAAGCCATGAAGAAGATGTCCGAGACCATCAATCGGATTAAGTCATCCTCCGATGAGACGGCCAAGATCATTCAGACCATCGACGAGATTGCTTTCCAGACCAACCTGCTGGCGTTGAACGCGGCTGTCGAGGCGGCGCGTGCGGGCGACGCGGGCAAGGGTTTCGCCGTGGTGGCCGAGGAGGTGCGCAACCTGGCGCAGCGCAGCGCCGAGGCCGCGCGGAACACGTCCGAACTGATCGAAGGCTCCCAGCGCAATGCCTCGGAGGGGGTCGAGGTCACCGGCGAAGTCGGCAAGATACTCGAACAGAACTACGAGCTAACGCAAAAACTCGTCGAGATCATGGACGAGGTGGCCGCGGCCGACAGTGAATTGGCGCAGGGCATTTCCCAAGTGAACACGGCGGTGGCCCAGATGGACCAAGTCACGCAAACCAACGCGGGTAACGCCGAGGAATCCGCGGCGGCGGGCCAAGAGCTGACCTCGCAGGCGCATGAGCTGCTCCAAATGGTTCATACCTTGAATGAGGTCGTTAAAGGCGCCGGCGCCGCCTCAAACAATGGCGCTCATGGCGCGCAGCGCAGTAAACGCGCAGCCAAAGGAACCGGCCAATCCGCTCAACAAGGCGCGGGTAAGCAACAGCAACAACACAAGTACAACGGCGGAAGCAATGGCAACGGCCACAACGGAGCGCGCGCGAATGGCGGCGGCCAGCAGGCGGCCCGCGGCTCCAGACGCGAGATGGCCCATGCCAATAGCTCATCGTCTTCGTCGTCTGAATCAGCGTTTCCGCTGGACGACAACGATTTCGGAGACTTCTGATTGAGAACGGTTTGGGGCGGGGAGCATCGGTTCCCCGCCCCTAGCCCGCGCGCCTGAATGGGGAAAGGGACATCCCCCTAACCCCCTTCGAAGGGGGAATAATTCGTACCGCCGGCATCTTGCCGGCATATAAGCCAAGCCTCCTGGAAGGCGGCATACAGGCCGGCAAGATGCCGGCGGTACGGTTGGCGCTACAATTTGAAGGGGGTGGCCCGAAGGGCCGGGGGATGTAAAGAGCCACCAGATGTAACATCCCCCTTGATCCCCCTTCAGAAGGGGGAATAACCGCTACAATTCCCCCTTTGAAGGGGGTGGCCCGAAGGGCCGGGGGATGTAAGGCGCACGCGACAGGTTCCGGCACAAAGACACACAACGTTTACGCCAATGACCTTTGGGCTTGGCATGGAGGTAATGCATGGCGGAGCAAGAGCAGCTGAACACACTGGAGGAACTCTGCGAGCGGATGGCGCTTATCGACCCCAAGGATCTACCGGGGGTGGCGCAGATTTACGCGGGGTTTGAATCCTTTGCGGCGTGGGCGGAGGAAAACACGGCGATGCCGGAGCTCCCGGCCGTCGCCAAGGCCGCGGCGGAACTGGTGAACAACGTCATCCTGGAAGAGGGCGGACCGGCGGAACCGCAAATCGAGCGTGCCGGCGCGATGTTGGATTACCTAACGCGGGCGTTGCGCAACGGAGAAGCGCCTGCGTTGCCCGCGGAGTGGGACATCACGGTGGAGCAAGCGGGCGAGGCGGAGGAAGCAGAAGAAGCCCCGGCGCCGGAAGTCACTGAAGAAATGGGGGAAGGCGAAGAACCCTCTCCCCCTGATGAGCCCGCCCCTTCCTACGGGGGTGAGCTTATCACCGAGGACGCCGATCTGCTGCGCGAGTTTTTTGATGAAGCCAACGAACACCTTGCCCAAGCCGACTTGCACTTGCTCACCCTGGAGACGGAGCCGGACAACCGGGAGGCCATCGACGCCGTGTTCCGCGCGTTCCACACCATCAAGGGGGCGGCGGGACTTCTCCAGATGCAGACCGTGCTGACGCTGGCGCATTTCTCCGAATCGCTGCTGGACAAGGTGCGGCAGGGAAGCATCCGGATGGAGAACGAGGCCGTCGACTTGTCCTTCGAGTCGGTGGACGGGTTGAAGCGCCTGATCAAGGAGCATGAGGAGGCGTTGCGCGCGGGTGTGGCGACGCCTTCGGCGGAGTGGGTGAGCGATCTCGCCCAGCGGCTGGAAGCCGTGGTGGAGAACAAGGAAAAACCGTTGCGCTTGGGCGAGATCCTCATCGAGAGCGGGGTGGCGCTCCGCGAAGATGTGGAGGAGGCCCTGGAGGCACAGGCCAAGTCAGACCAGCCCCGGAAATTGGGGGAAATGCTGGTTTCCTCGGGCAAGGTTGAAGCGCGGGAAGCGGCGGAGGGCTTGCGCAAGCAAGAGGAACAGCGCCGTTCCGCGTTTCACAGCCGCGAGGCGATCAAGGTGGACGCCGACCGCCTGGACCACCTCGTGGACCTGATCGGGGAACTCGTAATTGCCGCGGCCATGGTGCGGCAAGCGCCGGAAGTCAACGACGATCCCATGTCCGAACTCGGCCGGCGTTTGACGCTCATGGACAAGATCACGCGGGAATTGCAGGAAATCTCGATGTCGCTTCGCATGGTGACGTTGCGGAGCACGTTCCAACGCATGGCGCGGCTCGCACGCGACTTGGCCAAGAAACAGGGTAAGAACGTCGCGTTCGTCTCGGAAGGCGATGACACCGAGCTGGACAAGAACGTCGTGGACCAGATGGCCGATCCGCTGATGCACATGGTGCGGAACGCGGTGGACCATGGTATTGAACCGCCCGCCGAACGCGCCGCGAACGGTAAACCCGAAAAGGCCACGCTTACGCTGCGCGCGTTTCACGAGCGGGGCGCGGTGGCGGTCGAAATCGAGGAGGACGGGCGCGGCCTTAATCGTGAGGGCATCGTGGCGAAAGCCATTGAGCGCGAACTCATAAGCGATGGGGATACCCTGAGCGATAACGAAGTGTGGAACCTTATCTTTCAGGCTGGATTTTCCACCGCCAAGGAAGTCACGGACGTCTCCGGCCGGGGCGTGGGGATGGATGTGGTTCAGCGCAAGATCGCGGCGCTTCGCGGCCAAACCGAGATCCGCTCCGCCCCAGGCCAGGGGACGACGTTCGCCATCCGGCTTCCG
Source organism: Candidatus Hydrogenedentota bacterium (assembly GCA_003552765.1). Classification (GTDB taxonomy): domain Bacteria; phylum Hydrogenedentota; class Hydrogenedentia; order Hydrogenedentales; family SLHB01; genus SKRY01. The sequence goes on from PUOI01000352.1 coordinate 3,559, forward strand.
CTCACGCTGGCCATCATCGACGGCATGGGCCTTGTCGCGGGGAAGGAGCGCTACATCGTGCCTATCGGCAATGTGATACGGGCAGTGCGGCCCGATGCCGGCGAACTCTACACCGTGGCCGGGCGGGGCGAAATGCTCAAGCAACAGGGCGCCTTGATTCCCCTGTTCCGCTTGAGCCGGCTTCTGGATATTGGGGACACCGCCCAAGACCCGACCGAGGCCATTGCCTTGCTTGTGGAGGATGGGGGTAAACAATTGGCAATCTTGGCCGATACATTGTTGGGCCAGCAGCAGACCGTGATTAAACCCTTGGGCCAAGGCATTCCCCCCGTTACCGGTGTAGCCGGCGGGGCGATTATGCCCGATGGGCGCGTCGGCCTGATTCTCGACGTGGCGGGGCTTATCCGCCGGACCCATGAAACCGCAGCGGAAACCGCGGCCTGCGCCGGGGCGGGAGAGCAAGGAGTCCTCGCCACAGCCCATGCCGAAGCCGGGGAGTAGTTTGACATGGACGTACGTCTGATTAACCCTTTTCTCGAATCCGTCATCAGCGTGTATAACACGATGCTGCACGTTACGCCGCACCGCAGCGGGCTTCATGTGGCGGAGAATGGCGCTAGCCCCGAAAGCCTTGTTGCGCTCATTGGCATGGACGGTCCCGCCCAGGGGGCGGTGGCCTTACACTTGCCGCAAACGACCGCTCTCGCCACGGTGAATCACTGGCTTGGCATGTCCATGACGGAGATTGACGCGACGGTGAGTGATGGGATCGCGGAACTCGTGAATATCATCGCGGGTCAGGCAAAGACAAGCTTTTCCGAGCAACTGGGCACGCCGGTTTCCTTGGGGTTGCCCAGTGTGATTCATGGCTCGGATTTTCAAGTGAAGTATCCCGGCAAGGCTACGTGGATCGAGATTCCGTTCGAGAGCGAACTCGGGGCGTTCAGTTTGCGGGTGACGTGCGTGATGAACGAGCAGCCAGCGGAGGTGAATTAATGAAAGCTTTGATAGTAGACGATTCGGCGGTGATGCGCCGGGTGCTCACGGGGGCCCTGGAACGGGTAGGCATTTCCGACGTTGTGGAGGCGTGCGATGGAGCAGAAGGCGTGGAATGCGCCGGGCAATACGAGTTGGGACTCATTCTCATGGATTGGAACATGCCGAATATGACCGGCATCGAAGCGGTCAAAGCCATCCGTGGCGCGGGTTCGAAGGTTCCCATCATTATGGTCACCACCGAGGCCGAGAAGACGCGGGTGGTTGAAGCGCTCAAGGCGGGCGCGAACAACTACGCCATTAAACCCTTTACGCCGGAGACGCTCGTAGGGAAGATTACCGAGACCCTTGAGCGGGCCGCGGTCTAATGGGTGCAAGGAGGCTCCCCCGCTGATGAAACGTGAAACCATGGATCGTTTTCGCGCCTTGGTCTACGACATGAGCGGGATTACCCTCGGGGA
>PUOI01000033.1 GCA_003552765.1 Candidatus Hydrogenedentota bacterium
ACCACGGGCCGGCCCCGCCGTTGCGGCTGGTTGGACATGGTCCAGCTCCGCCGCGCCGCCCTGCTCAACGGGGCCACGTCCCTCGTGCTGACAAAAGCCGACGTACTCAGCGCCTTCGACACCATCCGGATCGCCGTGGCGTACGAACTCGACGGCCGCCGCACGGACGAGTTCCCCTCCCAAACCTGCCAAGTGGAACAAGTCACTCCCATCTACGAGGACTACCCCGGCTGGCGCCAAGACATCACGGGCTGCAAGGCATGGGAGGAGTTGCCCGAGAAGGCCCAGAAATACTTCCGGCGCATCGAGGAACTGGCCGGCGTCCCCATTAGCCTCGTCAGCGTTGGACCAGGCCGGGAACAGACCATCAAGTTGACCGAGCCCTTCGCCGGCTAAGGCGCTGAAGGGCTGGAAACGCGTTCCTTGAGCACATCCCCCACGCTGGAAATGCGGAATTTCGAGATTGATCCACTGCGTCAGCGCGTGGTATTATACTGACGGTGCGCGGGAGTCCCGCGAAACCAAATTTTCCATCGGCCCAGCCCGGTGTTGTAGAGAGGAGGTTGGATTTACTTGACAAAAGTGCGCGTAAAGAGCGATGAGCCCTTTGAGAAAGCCCTCCGTCGCTTCAAGAAGAAGTGTAACAAGGAAGGACTCATGCAGCGGCTGAAAGAGATTAAGCACTACGAAAAGCCGAGCGAACAGCGGCGGCGCAAGCTCGCCAAGGCCATCGCCCGCAATTCGATGCAAGACGAGTAATTCCAGCTTTACTCGGTAAAGCCAATTCTACAGCGGATACACAGGAAAGAGTCCTGTGTATCCGTTTTCTGCTTTTTGCCCTTTTCCGCCTTTTCACACACAAACGGCCGATGCCGCTTGTCCCAGAAACCGTGGCAGAAACTTGCCACCGCGCGGTGGGCCGCGCTAAACTTAAGGTGGACAGCTCATGCGTGGGGAACGTTGTGACTCCGAGGCAAGAAGAGGCCGCTTATGCCGCCCCTAGAATCCACCACCGTGCGTGGATCCGGGTCAAGGAAGGAGGCTTGACTTATGCGAGACGCACAACGGAGCGTTTTGGTTATCGCCTCGGACGGTACGACCCAGCATGTCGTGCGATATCACTTGACGCGGGCCGGTTTCGAGGTTGAAGCCGCCAGCGATTCCACTCAAGCCGCGCAAACGCTCGGAAGCATGACTCCGGACGTCGTCATCTGCGAACTGGGCGCCTGCGAAACAACCGCCGCGGAGTTGCGTAAGGCGGTCTTTCTTGATCCCGCGACACGGCACACCCCGTTCATATTCCTGGGCCAGAATGGCGGTCTGCCCCACAACGGCGTGGCGCCCGCCAATGGCGCCGATGAATACCTTCCCAAGCCTCTCGATCCCCTTACGCTCATCGCGCGCGTGCAATCCATCGTGACAGACCGAAACGCGCATGAGCTGATGATGCGCACCGATCCGCTAACCCACCTTCTCAATCGCGCCACCTTTGAGCAGTGGATTTGCATGGAACTCGCCCGGCTGGCCCGCTACGGGCGCACCGCGTCGCTGGCGTTGCTCGACATGGATGGGCTCGCGAAGCTGAACGAGGCCAAAGGCGACGCCATGGGCGACCTGGCCTTGACGGTGCTGGCCAGCCTGATTGGCCGCAGCATTCGCACCACGGATCTCGCGGGCCGGTATCATGGCCAGCAATTTGTCCTGTACTTGGCGGAGACGCCGGGCGAGGGCGCGGTCGCCTTGCTGGAACGGCTGCAAGCGGAGTATGGAGCACTCTCCGAGCAGGCCATCGGGATGGCGGCGGGCTTCAGCGCCGGGGTGGTTCAAGCGCCGTGTCATGGCAATCAGTGGGACCATCTGATTATCCACGCTTGCGCGGCCGTGCGGGAAGCCAAGGCCATGGGGTCTGGCGGGATCAAGGCATGGACAAACGGGAGGTATTCGCCGGGGTAAGGGCAGCGTCACAACCTGAACTGAGCCTTGAGTACCTCGGCGATCCGGTCGATGTCCTCCCGGCTTTCCAGCGGCAAGCCAAAGGCCTCCGCGATCGGACCGGCGGCGCTCCGAAGGCGCTCGAGTTCCAACGGGGTGGTGTCATAGCCTTCAAAAGGCCCTTCCAGGGGCTGGCGCGCGGTTTCGCGGACCAAGGTTTCCAGGTACTCGGCGATGTGGACCATCTTCTCGTAATTGAGCTTTTCCGGGGTGTCCGTGGGCGCGTGGTAGTGTTCCCATCGGGCGCAGGTCAGAAAGAGATAGGGCCGGCGGTTGACGCGGAAGATGTAGTAGTCGCTTTGGTCGCCGATATAGCGGTTCAACGTGGGGACCGCCTGGATGCCTTCGGAGTGTCCGGCGCGCTTCACGGCTTCGGCCAAACCGGGGTCGCTTTCCATGCCCGTGAGAAACATGACGTTGGCCAAACCCGGAATCGGCACATCGTGACCAACGAGATCCATGACCAGGGGACAATGGATGTCTTCCGTACGCTGATTCTCGTAGAAGTGGACGCTGCCCATAGCCGGGGATAGATAGTAAGGCGGCTCTTCGGCGTCGAAGAACGCCAGGATAACCCGCCTCTCCGCGGGCTCCGCAAGCAGCCGCTCCCCCACGGCCAACGCGATGGCCATGGCGGCGGCGTTGTCGTCGGCCCCGGGCTGAGCGCCACAGGTGTCATAATGCGCCGCGATCAGTACGGGGGATGCGGCGGCATCCCGGCCGGGGACCTGGGCGAACACATTCACAAACGGCTGCCCTCCCACTTCGTAGGGCCACTCATAGCCTTGGTCCCCGTAGCCCGGTACGCCAAGGCTTTCGAGCCGCTCTATGAGATAGCGCCGGGCCTCTTCATGTCCCGTGGACCCCACTTCCCGCGTTCCCGGCTCGGCCAGCGCCGCCACATCCTCCCGCAACTGTTCGATCATATGCACTGCTCCATCCCTGTCCCCCGCCAAAGACGGGGGCCTTGCTTAACGCCGCACGCCTGCGCGGTCCCACGCTTGGGAGCCGCAATTGTTACGGATTGTTGCCGGCTTGGTCCCAATCCTGAACATACCCCTCAAGCATTTCGATGACATCCTTGTACTCGGGGTCATGGTATAGGTTGAAGAACTCCCAGGGGTCTTCCTCCAAGTTGTAGAGGGCCCCGTCCTTGTCCTCGACCCGGGGATCATGAAAGTAGACGAGCTTCCATTTTTCGGTGCGCGCCATGACCTGCCTGCCCGAATTCTCGCGCAACTCATCGTACATGGAGCCGCTGTGGTCGATTTCCGAGAACACCACTTCGCGGCCTTCCGCCTCGCCGTTGATCAGCGGGACCAGGCTCCGCCCCGGAGTTTCTTCCGGCACGGCCATGTCCGAGAGGTCCAGCAGGGTGGGCAGGAAGTCGATCATCTCGACTTGGTCCTCGATAGTTCGTCCCTCCGGCAGATGCCCCGGCCACGAGTATATCAGCGGGGATCCCACGACGGGATCGTAGAAGCTGCGTTTCTTGTGCACGCCGTTCTCGCCCATGGCGAGACCATGCTCGCCGGTGACAGCGACAATGGTGTTGTCCAGTAGACCGAGGGTCTTCATCTCGTCCATGATGCGGCCCACGAAATAATCCACCATGTTCACCATGCCGTAATAGGAACTCCGTGCGACGCGGATGTCCCGTTCGGAGAGGTCCAGCGTGCCGCAATAGACGCGAAGTTGCTCGCGTTCGAACCGGGGCTTGGTGGCCAGGCCTCTTCCGTCGGGCCAGGGCAGGTCTACCGCATCCAAGTCCAGCATGAAGTCCGGCGGAACTTGTATTGGCACGTGGGGCGGGCGGAAAGAGACACGGAAGAAGAAGGGCGCATCCTGTTCCGCCAGTTCTTGACAGATATTCAGGGCCTCCTCCGTTAACAGCCCCTCCCGGGTGTCGTCGACGTGCACGTCCTGTGTGCCGCCGATCTGCCAGCCGTGGGTGGTCAAGCGCACGGGATCAAAGTGCTCGCCCTCACCGCCTGGGCGCGCGTCCTCCCGCGTCTGGAGCGGATCCGCGCGAGCGTCCCAGTAGTCATGAAGGGCGTGCAGCTTGCCCACGTTGATCGGCCTCATCTCTGCCTCGATCCAAGGTTGTAAGAGACTGGACCTTTCTTGCTGCGTGGCGGCATAAGGCGGTTCTTGCGCCGGGGGGTCACCCATGTACATGGTGCGCCCAGTGACTTCGTGGCAATACCGGCCCGTCTTGAACGAGGTGCGGGAGGGAATGCAAATGGGACACTGGACAAAGGCGTGCTCGAATCGCACACCCTGTTCGGCGATACGGTCGATGTTTGGGGTGTTAGCCCACGGCGTGCCGTAGCAGCCAAAACCGTCTGGCCGAACATCGTCCAGGATGATCCACAGTACGTTGGGCCGCTGGCTGTTGTTGGCTGCGTGGGCGGGCGCCAACGCCGAAACGTTCAACGCGGCCACCCCCGCCGCGCCAAGGTTTTTCATAAAGTTCCTTCGGTCCATTTGGATATTCACGGCGACATCTCTCCTCTCTGGACGGTTCGCCATTCGGTTCCGTCTCCGCCTGCCAAGGGGCGCTTGCGACCCGTTGGAGACGCGGACAGCCGGCTCCACTCCGTCACGATTACCCACCAAAGGCGGGACGCTTACTTAACGCCGCACGTAGGCGCGATCCGCCCAGTCATGCCACATCTCCCGCATGCGTTCGGCGCGTTCCGGATACTCCTCGGCGAGGTTGTTCAGCTCCACGCGGTCCGCCTCCATGTCGTAGAGTTCCCATTCGCCGCCTTCTTCGCTCACGAGTTTCCACTTGCCGTCGCGTATGGCCCGGTTGCCCATGTGTTCGAAGTAGATCGGCTCCTCGCGGCCAAGCGGCTCGCCATTGAAGGCAGGCACAAGGGTGACGCCTTCCATGGGCAGGATGTCATGGCCGTTGTAGGTCTCGGGATACTCGGCCCCGGCGAGATCCACGGCGGTGGCCATGAGGTCGATGATGTGGCCGGGCTCATGGCGCAGCGCGCCGTGATCGGTGATGC
>PUOI01000329.1 GCA_003552765.1 Candidatus Hydrogenedentota bacterium
CCGTGGACAACCTCGGGCTGAACGAAAACACCATCGTCGTGCTGTGGGGCGATCACGGGTACCACCTTGGGGAGCTGGGCTACTGGGCCAAGCATACCCTCCATGAATACTCGCTCCGGGTCCCATTGATTGTGCGCACACCGGACATGGCGCACCCCGGCGAATCCGCGGCGGCCCTGACCTCAACCGTGGACATCTACCCGACGCTGGCTGAATTGTGCGGCCTGGAGGCCCCGGACCACGTCGAGGGCGAGTCGTTTGTCCCCATTTTGGAGGATCCCCAGGCCACAACCATCGACCGCGCCTATGGCGGTTGGAACGGAGGGGATCAGCATACCGTGCGCACGGACCGGTACCGGCTCATTGAGCACAACGACGATGTGCGCCTCTACGATCACGAGACGGAGGCCGGTGAGCGGGAGTGCGTGGCGGAGGACAAACCTGGGGTGGTGGAGCGTCTTTTGGACAAGCTGAGGGAGATGCCCGGCCAGCCATGACGGGCGCCAATCGGAGGGTAAGTGGGACGGCGAGCGGCCCAGTGGGCGCGCCGCGTCGAAATTTGCGCTTGCAGGACAACCACAAAATATGGTATAGATCACCTAGGAAAGAGAGGGTCACGGCACAAGTTATTAAAGGAGGACCTCCCTTGTGCCGACATATGCAGTAGGACAAGACAGAAGCGTTTGCTTCTCCCCCGGGCCAGGGCGAAAGGAGTATACTCATGGGTGGCATAGAGGGAATTGGCGGGTCCCATCACGGGCCGCCGCCGGATCGCAACTACAACTATCGGGCGCACAATCCATCCCAGGACAGTCCACAAGGCCCTCAGGATGGCGTGGATCTGAGTCCGGAGGCGCGAGCCGCCACGGACACCAGTCACATATTGGAAGTCGCAAGGAATCAGCCCGACATCCGGGCCGATCGAGTGGCCGTGGCGCGAGAGAACATCGAGGCGGGGCTTTACCAGCGGCGCGACGTAATAGCCGTGGTGGCCGAACGGGTAAGCAAGGTCTTGTCTTAGCGCGCGCACTGGCGCTCATAGCACACGCATTCCAAGGGGGCGCTCGGTGGATAGCGCCCCTTTTGCTGTGTATGCTCTTGACCGCCTGCGCCTCCATCCCCTCCCCCAGCATGCCCTTCCGGGGAGACACCGAACGCGGATTGGCGTCGTGGTATGGAAGTCAGTATCATGGACGTCAGACGGCTTCGGGAGAAGTCTTCGACATGGAGGCCATGACGGCGGCGCACCGCTCCCTGCCCTTTGGGACGCGGGTGCGCGTCTACAACCGGAACAACGGCGAATCCGTCGACGTCACCATAAACGATCGCGGCCCCTTCGTGCGCGGCCGGATCATTGACCTCTCCCGGGGCGCCGCGCAGGAGCTTGGCATGGTGCGGGATGGCGTCGTCCCCGTGGAAGTCCGTGTGCTGGAAAAAGGCGATGGCGAAGTGCGAACCGCCCGCCGCGGTTTGGGCGATTATCTGCTGCCCTGGCGTTGGTTCTAGTAGAGCGCCCAGCCTAAACTCATTGACCGCCGAAGTGAACGCGCCAGGAGGTGGCATGGCCTTCCAGGCCATGAATCACGGGCTGAAAGTCCTTGCTGTGTCCAGATCATGACACAACGAACCGGCGCTACCAACAATCTTGGCCTGTAGTTCCGGCCTGAAGGTTGGGTGTAAGTTGTTATCACACATGGACTTGGGGTGTCTGGGAAATGCATGGCTCATGGGAACAGCTCGGATAAAACGCGCTTGACGTCGAGTGGTGGACGAAGGACGCGCTGGAGGCGCGATAGCAAGTAGCGTGGGGCAAGCGAAGCGCAGCCCCACGTAGAAGGCTCCCTACGAATCGGTCCTGAAGGGACCGAAGCGGTCACCGCCCCTTTGTTCCGTCCCTTCAGGACGGACATGCGCGGGGGACGTCCACCCTGGGGCTGCGCTTCGCTTGCCCCAGGCTACTTCCTCAAGCGCTTTCAGCGCCTCATACGCTTTCGGTTGAGCTATGACTACCGTAGCACGAGGCGCCATGCGGGTCATGCCTGAAATACGCAGTTACATGGGGACATCACGCATTTGTCGCGCGCATTAAGTCCTTGACACATAAGAGTTTACAGCGAAGAACCGCTTGGAACTAGGGCTTGGCGGATTATAAGACGCCTGAGACGGTCAAGACTCCAGCCCGAAGGAGGTGTGTGATGAAGAGCAAGACGCCTGCGGTAGTGTTGCTTAGCGGTGGAATCGATTCGACGGTCCTGCTCCATAATCTAGTCAAGAACTTGGGCTTTGGACCGGTTCACACCCTTAGTTTTCAATACGGCCAGCGGCACGGGCGCGAACTCGAATGCGCGGAATGGCAGGCGAAGGCCGTGAAGGCCAGCTCTCACAAGGTCATCGAACTCGATTTTCTTGGGGACCTGCTCAAAGGCCACTCCGCCCTTGTCTCGGGCGGCAAGAAGGTGCCCGCCTTCTCCGAATTGAGTGAGGAGGACAAGGCCCAGCCCCCCACCTACGTGCCCAACCGCAACATGATCCTGCTATCGCTGGCGGCCGCGTGCGCGGAAGGGCTGCGCATTCCGGATGTCTACTACGGCGCCCAAGCCACCGACAGCTACGGCTACTGGGATTGCACCCCCGCGTTTCTCGAACGGCTGAACCACGTGTTCGGCCTGAACCGCGACGAACCCATCCAGATTCACGCGCCTTTTGTTCGCATGCCGAAAAGCGAGATGGTCCGGTTGGGCCATGAACTCGGAGTGGACTTTGCCCATACCTGGACGTGTTACCGCGGCGGCGAGAAAGCCTGTGGGGAATGCCCATCCTGCGTTGAGCGATTGAAGGCCTTCCAGGATGCGGGCGCCGAGGACCCGCTCCCCTACCAGCGAAAGGCGTAGGGGTGAGCTAAAGCTCAGTACGGCGCAAAGAGAAGTTTATAGAACCACGCCATCAGTACGAGGGCCAAGCCCGCGCGCAATCCCCAGCGTTGAACCGCCGTTGCGCGCACCCACGCGGGATAACGCCCCTTGAACGCCATGAGTATGCACGCGGCGGCGGCCGGAACCACCGCCAGGCCAATGAGCGCGCCAGCGGGCTGAACGAGGAAAGCGTCCGCCCACTGACCGCGCGCCACATAAGTAACGGCGGTGGTCATCCCGCAAAACGGGCAGGGGAAGCCGGTGAGGGCGTGCGTAAAACACGGCAGGAGGCCAAGCTGTTCGTGCGTGCCCACGCCCCGGCTGTCGGGCGTCACGAACCGGAGGGCCAGCAAGGCCACGATCCCGAGTCCGCCAAAGGCGAAAAGCGCCAACCGGTGCGGAAGCGGCAGTTCACCCGGAACGGCGGTCTCCGTAACGCATCCGGCCTCGTCTTTTTCCAGCGATTCCATGACTCGCCCGTCACCCCTCATTGTTTGCCGCCGGACTGCTCCCACGAACGGGCTACTCGTCTTCCCGCAGCTGGGCGGGAATATCGGTTCCCTCGGCGATGTCCCGCGCTTTCCGGTGGATGGCCCCCAATTGTTCGACTTTGGGCTGGATACGCGAGATAACCTCCTGTTGGTGACGGCGAATCGCGTCCTCCTCGCTTTGAATGGCCGTAAGCTTCTGGCTCAATTGGTTTTCCACCTTGTCGAAGGCCGCTTTGATGGCCTCGCCGAAACGCTCCCGCCTATGCGCCAACTCCCCGTGCAGGTGTTCGCGCACGCTGGCCTCGCCCTCCTGCTCCCCGCCGGCGGGTTGCAACAAGACGCGCTGCGCGTTTTCCGCGAGCTGTTCCCTGAGCTGTTTTCGGAGCGCACGCATGCTGGTGGCCAAGCGGGCGCCCACGGCTAGACACAGGCCCAGCAACGCGCCCGCGCCGCCGCCAAGGGTCAGGTTGGCCTCGGGTATATCCGCGGCAGCCGAGCCCAAGGCGTCAACAAGCATCGGCTCGGTCAAGAACGCGCCGCCGAGCCCCGCGCCCGCGGCGCCGCCCAACACCAGGCCGGCTGCGGCGAACTTCACGTAGGAAGCGCCAAGTCCCGCCTGAATCGGGGTGAGGTTGCCGCGGTGCAGCGGCAAAGGCCCCTCGTCGGCCCCGTAGATCCGCCCCAGGACCTCCTGAGCCGCCTCAAGCGTTTGGCGCTCGATTCCCTGGATCTCGCCGTTGAGGACATTGTGGATCTCATGCAGGAACGCGTCGATCCGTTGCTCCAATTCGCTTTGCAGCGGCGCGTATCGTTGACGCCGGGCCTGCTTGAGCTGGCTGGCGTCAGCGAGCCACGCATCAAGGGGCTGCAGCACCTCGGTCCGGATCCGCTCGCCGTTCAGCAGCTTGTCAATCAGGTTCTCGTACCCATCGCGGCGGATGCCGTTCATGTCGCCGCCCTGGGTCATGACCGCGTAACTGTCCATGATGGCCTGACGGGCCGCCCGCTTTTCCTGGAGTTCGTGCGCGAGCTGTTTCCGCCGCCGTTCGAGGTAGTCCAGTTTGGGGACATTCCGAACCAGGTCCAGCTTCACTTCCAAGGGCCGCAGATATCGCCAAGCCCGGCCGCTCGCGAAGCGGCACACCGACTCAAGGATGGCGCCCTCGCGGTTCTCGTTGTACAGGTAATCGTGAAGGCGTTCGCGCAGCGTCTCAAAATTGCTGCGTTCCTTCATGTGCGAGCCCGCCAACGCCTCGGGTTCGGGCTCCTGCAACAGTTGGCGTTGAAACTCGAAGGGAAACTTCACCTTGTTGTTGTTATCCAACGCGGCCATGGTGATCTGTTCATTTAACAGTTGCTCGCCCAGCAGCGCGTACAGACTGGAGACGAAGAACAGTTCGAGTTCCGGCCCTTCGTCCCCGAGGCTCCGAAGCAGGTCGCGGGCCGGACCGCGCTTGCCTTCGAGGTCGATTTCGTCCGGATTAAGCTGGTCGGCCTTGTTGATGACAAAGAACATCTTGCGATGCTGGTGGCGCACGATCTGTTCAATGAAGTTGCTGTTGTGCTCATTGCCCGCATTCTGGCTGTCGAGCA
>PUOI01000249.1 GCA_003552765.1 Candidatus Hydrogenedentota bacterium
ACCGCGGCTTCGTCTTTGTGGAGGCGGACATATTCCGCGTGGGAGAAGACCTGCTGGTGGGCCATTCCGAGGACGAGCTGGCCCCCAATCTAACGCTGGAGGGACTGTATCTCGATCCGTTACTGGTTCGCGTGCGTGAACATGGCCAGGTGTACCCGGATGGGCCGGACACATTCTGGCTCATGATCGATATCAAAAGCCCTGGGGACTACACGTGGCCTGTACTTCACAAGACCCTGGCCGAATACGAAGAAATGCTAACGGTGGTGCGCGATGGAACGGTTCAACCCGGTCCGGTCCGGGTGGTCATCAGCGGCGACCGTCCCGTGGAGATGATGCGGGAGGAGGAGACGCTATACGCCGGCGTGGACGGCCGGCTCACGGATCTCGACAGCGATGATCCCCCGCATTTCATGCCATGGATCAGCGATCATTGGTTCCGTCATTTCGACTGGGATGACCAAGGCGCCATGCCCGCGGCGGAACGCGAACAACTGGCGGACATCGTCGAGCAGGTCCATCAAGCCGGCCGCATGCTCCGCTTCTGGGCCACGCCGGAAGAACCGGATCTCTGGGCGGTCTTGCTAGAGCACAATGTGGATATGCTTAACACCGATCACCTCGACCGGCTACAGGAGTTTCTGCTCGAAGCCGGCTAAGCTCACAGGGGCCGGTTGTGCTTTTCTTGGATTCTCAAGAGCACATCTGCTGGGGTTAAACGGAATCCGGCGAGAAGATATCCACCCCCGCCTCGTATTCTCCTTCGGTCTCGGCCAAAATCGCTTCGATTTGCTCAAAGGACACCGCGAGTGTTTCAAAAGACTCGAAGTGAAGGCTGGGCATCACCATGTCGCCGGTATAGCCGTAGCCCATGCCCCGTGCAAGGATGTCCGCCACATGGACCGCCGCTGTCACCGGCGCGAATTCTTTGGAGCGCCAGGGCTGGTGATGGTATGTGATGGGTTCTACCAGGCGGTTTGGAAACCGCCATTTGGTCGCTATCCAATTGGCCACGCGGGCATGGTCAGCCCCGAAAACGGCGCGTTCCGCCGTGGCAATGTGGAGGCCTTCTTCTTCCGCTTTCCCGGCGGCCTCCTCCCACTGGCTCGCGGCCATGTAGATTAGGATGACCTTGCCAATGTCGTGAAGCAATCCCGCCGTCATGACTTCCTCGACGTCGGGCAGGCCCATGGCGCGGCCGAGGTGGCGCGACAGGATGGCGCATCCCAAGCTGTGATTCCAGAGTTCGCGGCCCCGTGAGCCAAGGGTTTCGAAGATGGTAGTGCCTAGAACCAGCCCTTTCACCACGTTAAAGCCTAGCAAGACCACCGCGTGCCTGATCGAGCTGATACGCCCTGGAAATCCGTACACGGGCGAATTGACAAACCGCAATAGTTTCGCACTGAGCACTTGGTCCGCCGCGATAATGTCCGCTACCTCGTTGGCGCCTGAATCCTCGTTCTCCGTCAGCGTGCTGACGCGGCGCATCACACTGGGAAGCGTCGGGAGTTTGACCAGCCCCCGCACCCGCCTTTCCAGCTTCTCCACATCCGCCGAAGCCGTTTCCGGAGTTTGTATGTGGAATGTTCGGTTCACTCTGCCTCCTCTTCTACACTCAGACGGCGCTCCATGATAGCTTTCAATCGAAGCATAACAGGATCATCAACACCCTCGAAGCGCGTCTGCAACTGTTCCAGACGCGCCTTCCGCGCTTCCACGTCTTCCCGTGTCAAAGGCCGTTCGACATAAACGCCGGCGATCTGGGCTTTGCGCAGGCGCTCAATAAGCCGCTCCGTGAGAATGGTTCCCTTCGAACACAACACGCCGCCAGAGCTGTTCGTAAGATCTTTGGCAATGATTTGCCCGGCCTCGGCTTGACCGAGGTTAATGCGCTTCTTCCCCATCGTGGCTCCTTTCCCCGGTGCGCACTTGACAGTTTCCAGAACATTAGTCGGCCAGTCTACGCTGTGAGTTTAGTCTCGCAAGGCTGAATCTCCACACCGTCCAGGGTTTTCACGTCACTCTCGGACTCAGAAGTCTGCTCCAGAGGACAATATTTCCTAGGCTCCAACATACGCGGAGAAGATCCTCCGGCAATACGTCCCCCATCGAGTAAGGCGCAATGCGTCCCCCAATGAGCGGCTCAATTCCACGTTGCGAGCTGGATTCGCCGCCCGTGCGCACGGTATACTTCTCCCCCTATGAATATCAATGAAGTGTTACGCGATGAACCTGCCCGTCAATACCACTTCCCCGTTTCGGCTGAACGCGTCTTCCTGGCTCACGCGGGAGTCACGGCTTTGCCCCGCGCCGCAACGGGCGCCATCGCGGAGTTTCTAGCGGAAGGCTCCGCCGACGCCCAGGAAAACGAACGCCACGCGGAAATGGTTCGGCGAGCCCGTGGCCTTGCAGCGAAACTGCTGGGCGCGCAAAGTCGTGAGATCGCTCTTATCGGCCCAACCTCCCTTGGCCTTAACCTCGTTGCTCAGGGGTTGCCATGGGAAAAGGGCGATGAAGCCGTGTATTACCCCCGAGACTATCCCGCCAACGTTTATCCTTGGCTGGATTTAGAACGTCAGGGCGTCAAGCCGGTGGCGCTGCAGCCGCCGGAACAAGGGGTGATCACGTGGGATGTGATTGAACGCGCCTTGTCGGACCGAACCCGCTTGGTGGCCTTGGCGAGTTGCAACTTCCTGAGCGGCTATCGTATCGACATTGACGGCATCGGCCAGCGCTTAGGCGAACGCGGCATTTTATTCTCGGTGGATGGCATCCAAACGGCGGGGGCCTTTCCCGTATCCGTGGAGCATGTGGATTTCCTCAGCGCCGATTCTCACAAGTGGATGCTCGGCCCCTGCGGCGCAGGCGTCTTCTATGTCAAGGAAAGCCGCCAGGATCTGCTCCGCCCCACCGTATTGGGTTCATGGAACGTAGTCTCGCCCAACTTCATAGCCCAAGACGGCATTCGCTTCCATCCTGGCGCGCGGCGTTACGAATCGGGCACCTTAAATCTACCCGGCATCATCGGCATGGCGGGAAGCCTGGAGTTGCTGCTCGGTGTGGGCATCGAAACCGTGTCCGCACGCATTCTCTCATGGCGCGAGACCTTTCTCGAGGCCGTGCGGCCGCTGGGTTGGCGCCATTGTCTGGAGACAGCCGGTCAGGAACCATCAACGCGCTCGGGCATTATCACCATCGCCCATCCCCAAAACGACCCCTCGGCGGTCTTCGACAAGCTTACCGAACAAGGTGTCCGCCTTTCCCTGCGGCAGACCGCCGATGGAACGCGTTACCTGCGTTTCTCGCCCCATTTCTATAACACGATGAACGAACTCGACCGCGTCGTGGAGCTTCTTAAACAAGGCGAATAGCAGCCTGTGAGCGCGGACGAACCATGCACGCTTATGGCGGGTTGACGGTAACGTATTCCCGCATGGATTCCAGCCGCCGGGGACCAATTCCGCTAACAGCGGTGACGTCCTCGACTTGGGTGAAGGGCTGGTTTCTGCGATGGTCAATAATCGCCTGGGCATAGACGGGGCCGATGCCGGGCAGCGTCTCAAGTTCGGATTGGCTGGCGGAGTTCAGGTCGATAAGTCCCTCAGCCTGTCCCGCCGCGCCGTCTGGCTGGGGTGTGCCGGTTTCTGGCGATGCGCCGTCTCTCCCCTCCGCCGGCGCGCTTGGACGCCATCCCCCGACGATGTACTGCGCAGGATTAAGTTGCCGGGCGGATTCGCCGCGCCGCACCACCAACCGGTCGCCGTCCATGCTGGTTTCGGACTGACGCGGGACTACCAGCGTGGTTCCGTCTATCAATGGAGCCACCAAGTTGAGTTCAGAAATGTCGGCCTCGTCCCGTAACCGGGCGCGATCCAGCAGATCCCCCACGCGCGCGTCTGGCTCCATCTCGTATGCTCCCGGCAGCCGCACTGCCCCGCGCACCGCGACGTGGATGGGTTCAGACTCTTCCGGTTCGGATTCTTGATTCGAAGCCGCCACCGGCTCCGGCTCTTCGAGATCGCTGGGCTCATCCGCCTCTGCAGGCGGCTCGGCGCCGCCTTCAGATGTCTCGGCAACGGCTTCGTGCGCGCGTTCGATCCCCGAACTGTCTTCTTCCAAAGCGGGACTGGTCGCGCTCCCACCGCCAAAATAGACCACGCTTCCCACCGCCAGCAGCCCCACAACAACCACCAACGCAATCTGTTCCTTCGGCGTAAGGTATTGCGAGAAAAACGTCAGAACATTAGGCCCCGGCTTTCTTCCCCGTTCGTTGCCCATCTCCATCCCCCACTGTCAGCTGGCGTCTGCTACCCCTTACCCCAGCCCCGTGTTCGCCTTAGCGAGGCGAGGTCATCGCGCCCTTTGCATAAAACGCAAAGGCATGGCGCCTACCTTCTCCACAACATGGCTCAGTTTTACAGTAAAGAGTCTGCTTGATCACCCTTCCCGGAAGGAATGACATAGTTATCCATATATCACACTCGAATCATCCTCTACAAACCCGGCGGCAAGGCCATGGCGGCGTGGAGGGACCTGGAGACGGGTACAAGGGAAGCGGTCCTCCGCCCCTTTTCCGCGGGCGCTTGGCGGATGCCGGGTTGAAATTATCCAACGATGCGCGGTGAATAACTCCCTTGACATCGTTGTTCCCTATTAAAGGTGACGACGGGATATCTTTAACGATGCCGTTTCTGAGCGGACCGGGGATACGAGCCAAGGTTTGTGCTCTTGACGCCGGTGCGGGTGAACCAAGAGGGAGACATGTATCATGGCGACATCAATACTTAGCGAGCAAAAGGCCGCTGTCGAACGGCGCATGCGCGATCTCGTGCGGCAGGGTTTCAGCCCCGCCTTTGGCGAGGGCAAGGCAGAGATGAAGACCGATCCGGAGTGGCGGAAGATCCGGGACACGGGGACTCGCCTCTGGCTCGACACAGGAGACATCGATGAGGCGGCAAAGCTGTTCACCGCCGAGTTCGAGGCCTTGAC
>PUOI01000581.1 GCA_003552765.1 Candidatus Hydrogenedentota bacterium
GCCGCTCCGGCCGCAGATCGCTCACGGCTTCCACAACGCAGTTGGGATGTTGACGCCACCAGCCGAAGCGGGCTCCGAATCCGCCGCCCACCACGCCAATGCGGATGGTCTCGCCGTTGGACTCCTCCCCGGCCCAAGCTCGAGGCGTTGTTCCAGCCAATGCGGCCCCCGCCAGCATGGCGCTGGTTCCTTGAAGAAACTCCCGGCGCGTCCGATCGCCTCCGCGTGATTCGCCCGTGTTGCTCATGGTTGCTCCCTTTCAAGGTTGGAACTCCGGTGTGAATTCTTCCGTGGTTTGTCATGGTAACACACACCCCGCCGTTACGGGACCTCTCAACAACGGCGCCGACGCGCCAACAACCCCGGCTGCGTCTCCAAAACCTTCCCCGACTTCTTCGAGCGTTTCGCCCAACTCACATAGAATCCGGCCAAAGCTGGATTAGAGTGCCCCATGTTATTGGATTCGGATGGGGTTGGCGTAGAGCCAGGTCACCCACTCATCCCGTATCGATAGGTCCACCTCGACCCGGTAGTTGCCGGGGAGTTCGGGTTCATAGGTCATCTCGCGGCCCTCGGTCTCATGCACGAGGTCACCGTGACGGAGCAGGCGAAACCTTGCCGGGTAGGGGGAAGCCGCTTGCAGTTGAAGGCCCTCTTCCCAAGGGATTTCCTGGCCCATGTGTCCCTGGCCCTGGCTTCCCTCAGCGGTGAAGGCGAATCCGCGAGCGTCGGCGATCATATCGAAGGCCACATACACCCGGCCCAATTCGAGCGCCTCCAGAATGGCGTCTTCGCTGAGTTCATCGGCGAGGATGTGTGTATTCATGAAGCGCAGGCTGCGTTCGTAGGGATCCAAATCGAAGCGCCACACCACTTCGCCCGGTTCAGGCGTCCCCCATATCCGCCGCAATACCCATGCTGAAACCGTTCCGGACCGCCATTCCTGTATGAGATCGCCCGCAGTGTCTTCGAGCCGGAAACCGCCATTTTCGGCGCCGGCGATCCGAACGCCCACGTTCTGATGGGCGTCGTTGCCCGCGATCCCCACGATGCGCCGCATCCGGTTCAAGTCGTCCCATCGTTGCTGGACCATGGGCATGGGCTGCTCGACCAGCCACATGACCTGATCCGGATAGCGCCGAATGGAGAGCAACACATTCGGGGCGAGGGCGCCCATGTCCGTGCGGTTGAACATGGTGTGAAGATTCAGGATTTCCATCCCGTCCAGCTGGGGCACGTCCCAAAACCGGGCTTCTTCGGGGTGGGCGAAGAAGAGCAACCCGCCTTCGTCTTCGATGCGTTCGGCCAGAACCCACAAGTCTTCATCGCAATCCAAGACCGTGTCCGCAGGCAATCCCCACGGCATGAAGCCGCCCCGCATCTCGAAACCGGGGACAAAGAGCACGCCCTCGTGCACGCCCCGCCAGCCAAGACTGTAGTCCGCCTCCCCGTCCACGCAATGGTCGCTCATGAGCATGAAATCAATGTCCGCAATCTGAGCCGCTTCCAGGATTTCTTCATACGAAACCAAGCTGTCGTGGCTATGCTCGGAATGCGCGTGAGCCACTCCCCGGAAATGCTCCCACGGCAGCTCGATCTCGGTCTCTTGACGTGTTTCCCGGATGGCCTCCCATTGGCGCGCTTGTTCCGGAAACACCACGAACCGGTTGTACAAGGCTTCGTGGGAAAACCACAAGAACACGGCCAGACCAACCAATACCACCAGCACCATGAGGCGAAAGATCAGGTGCAGAAGCCCTCCAAAAAAATCCCAGATCAAAGACGGTTCACTTGTTGAATTCATGGTGATGACTACTCCAGCGGGTTGTATTGAGACGTCAGGGCGCTCGGGGGCATGGGATTCCTCGGGCTGGTCCAAACGAGCCTTGGGGGACAACCACCCAGCGACGCGGTTGTCCGTTCGTTGCGGCGGCGCCGTGCTATGTTAAACTATTGGCGGCTTATGAAACGGATTCTTTTATTTTGCTCACGGGATTGGCGGGACCCCAACGCGGGCCGCGCGGAGCACTATTGCTATCGCGTATTCTCCCGCTTGGCGCGGGAAGGATACCAGATTTCCTGGGTCTGCCAAGAACGCTTGGCGCGCGGCGTGGGACAAAGTCAGCGCCAAGGCGTGGAAGTGGCCAGCGGCATACAAATTGCCCGGCTGGGGCTCCCAATGGTGTATCCGCTCATGGCGAGGATGCTCTTGTCCCGCTTGGCGAAAACGGGGCGGCTGGAGGAGCGCTACGACGCCGTCGCCGATTGCGTCCAAGGCCGGCCCATGCCTATCCCGGATAGCGTTGTGATCCCCGCGATACCGATTGTGTTCCATCTCGCGCGGCGCACCGCTGTTTCGGAGGACCCGCCGAGTCCGTTCGTGGCGGCGTCTCACCGTGGGCGGGAGGACCTGCAAGCGGCGGGCGCGGGCGAACAGCATATCGTGTACGCGCCCCACGGGGTGGACCCCGAACTTTCCGCCCCGGAAGTCCCCGAACCCCGGGAGCGCCCGCTGGTGGCCGCCGTGGACGACAAGCCCAGCCCGTTTCTTTCGGCCTTCACGAAGCTGGATCGGGCGGGCGCAAGCGCGGATCTGGCGCTGATGGGCCGCCAAAAGCCGCGGAAGAGTGTTCCGGGCATGGAATACCATCCCGGACTTACGTCAAGAGAACGGGCCGAAATGTTTCAGCAGGCCGCCATTGGGTTCTGCGGAATTGGCCGGGAACACGAAGCCCCCGCCATGATGGCGTGTGGACTGCCCGTCCTTGGGCCTGATACGGTGGATGGGCGCGAATTCGTGCGTGACGGTCAAAACGGGTTGCTCTATGCGCCGGGAAGCCGGGCGTCCATTGAAGAGCAACTTCAAACGCTCCTAAACGATGCAGCTCTACGGAACAGTTTGGCGGCGAACGTCAGGAAGCAGGTGCAGGTAACATGGGACCAAACAACCGAGACGATTCGAACGGTGATCGAGAGGGCATGACCCCGGATTGGATGAACGCGGACCCCGCGGGCAGCGATGCGCCAGATTTCGCCGATCCGTTTGCGGATGCAGGGACAGAGAAACACGGCGAAACAGTGACGGAACAGTCTGTTTCATCCGGGTTTGAGCCAGACGACGAGGCCGGCATGCCCTGGACGAAGCGGGCCGAGGGTGTGGCGGGGATCGGCGGCGCGTTGGCGGCGGGACTCTGGCTGAGTTTTCACATGAGCCCTGGCCTGGCGTTCACCCCGTGGCAAGGCGCCCTGCTGGCTCCCTCTCCGGCGGACCCCATGCCGGTGTTGTCCCGAACTCTCGCCCAGGCTGCATCCCAGCTTGGCGGCGCGAACGCCCTCGCCCTGTTGAATCTTATTACTGTCGCCACGGCTGCGCTGCTGTGCGGCGTTACCGGCGCGGCAGCCGCGAAGGTGCTTGGGTCCGTG
This sequence comes from Candidatus Hydrogenedentota bacterium, assembly GCA_003552765.1. Classification (GTDB taxonomy): domain Bacteria; phylum Hydrogenedentota; class Hydrogenedentia; order Hydrogenedentales; family SLHB01; genus SKRY01. The sequence continues at coordinate 3,424 of PUOI01000581.1, forward strand.
TGCCAGCGCGGCGAACGCATTGCAGCGGGGGTATTGGCGGCGATGCTTTTGGCGAGCGCGCCCCTGTTGACCGATGTAGGCACAGCGGGGAACCCAGCGCCGCTCAGCGCGCTGCTGGCAATAGTGGCGCTGACGCTGGTGCTGTTAGCCGTTCAAACCGAACACAATATGAGAATGTTGGCGGGCGCGGCGGTCTTGGGGGGCTTAGCCACGGCTAATCATCCCACGTTCGGGCTCCTTGCCTGCTTCATCTTGTTCGTGTACCTGTTTCGCCCGGTCGAGGGGTTTGCCCTCGCCAAACAGCTCGCCGCTCTGGCGCTGCTATTCGCCGTTGGGGTGAGTCTGCCTGTGGTATACGGGTTGGCGGGCGGGCAATCCATCGGCGAATTCCTGGCCTATGCCCTGCGCACGCCGTACCCCTCCATCGCCAGCGATTGGCCCCAACTAGGCTTCGGCGCCGTGTTAAGCGGCGAGTTTCCCCTGCTCATTCTCCTGCTCGCCGTACCCGCGGGGATCCTGTTGTTCATGCGCCACACGCAACGCCCCGCCTTGATGACCGCCCTGGTGTTCCTGGGTTTCGGCCCGTTCCTGCCGTTCTTGACCAACCGGCACGGCGTAGACACGGTGCTGCAAGATGGGGATGCTCCGACGCTGATCGCGCTAGCGGCAATCAGTCTGTTCGCCGCCTGGGGAGTGGGCGCGATTATGTACGGCCTCCGGCGGCGGCTGGGGACTTCGTATCCGGGGATTGCCGTGGCGGTCCTTGTGCTGGCGGGCGCCACCGCTTGGCAGGCTGCTCATGGGCCTACGCGTCAACACGATTATGCGGCCAAATTGGCGGAATACATGTTCGAGGCGTCCCCGGAGAACACGGTGCTTGTCACGGGAGACGAAAGCGTCACGTCCCTGCTCTGGGCGGCGCAACATGGCGCGGGATGGCGGCCCGATGTCGACATCATCCCGATGAACGCCTTGACGCATCCGCTCCACCGGGCGCAGCTCGAACCCCGGTACGACGGCATGCTGGAGTTGCCGCGCCCCATTCCTTCCGCGGCAGCCCTGCAACGCCTCGAACGGGAGCGCCCGATTGAGTTCCGGCGGCTTCAAGAACGAGTGAGCGAGGGCGAGGAGGACGAGGACGTCTTTGCCGACCTGGTGCTTTGGGAATTCGTGCGCGACAACGCCCACGAGCGCCCTCTCGCCTTCGCGGCGGTTGACAGCGATTGGCTGATGGCGCGCGCCGCCGCCCATGGGCCGTTGCTTCTATATCCGCGGGCCGAGGATGCCCCGCCGGTAGCGCCGATGGGCGAATTCGTTGAATCATGGGGAAGCGGATTGGCGTCCTTGTCCGCGCATTCGGGCTTGACCGAAACCCTCAATCCGCTGCTCCTCACGCTATCCAGTCAGGCGCGGCTTCAGGCCAACCATGACACGGCGGCCAGCCTGGCCCGGTACGCCTCGCGCCTGGACCCGCAAAGCGCGCCGGCACGGCTGGCGTTGAGCCGCGCCGAAGCCCGCCAAGGGGATGCGGAGGACGCCACGGCCACCGC
>PUOI01000505.1 GCA_003552765.1 Candidatus Hydrogenedentota bacterium
ATAGCATTCTCCCCTCCCGCGGCAAACTCACCGATCCCGGCGCCGTGCATTACGGGCGGCGGGATCGGTATCATGTGCTCCAACGTTTTTGGGTTTGTGGACACCGAACAGCGGAGGAGACGGATCATGCGATACTGCCTGCTGGCGGTGCTTGCCGTGCTTGCTGGGCTAACGGGAGGCGCGGGAGAAGAATTTGTGATCGCGGAAGACGGGGAAAGCCCGTATGTGATCGTGTATCCGGCGGAGGCCCCGCCTGTCGTGGAGACGGCGGTGGACGATCTTCAACATCACCTCGAACAAATGACCGGCGCGCGCCTGCCCATACAGACCGATGAGGAGCCGTTGCCGGAGCACGCCATTCTCTTGGGGAACAATCATTTCCTTGACGAATTGGGCGTTGAGCCGGAGTGGGATCGGCTCGGCGATGAGGGCTACCATATCCAAACGGCCGAGCCCCATCTTGTTATTGTGGGCGGACCCGTGCGGGGCACGGCCTACGGCGTCTACGGGCTCTTGGATGACCATTGGGGATGCCGCTGGCTCACGCCCGAAGTCAGCCATGTGCCTGAACGGGAACGGCTCGAATTGCCGGACATCGACGAGACGGTGGTTCCCCCGCTGATGTACCGGGAATCGTTTTGGGTGGAAGCCAGCGATCCCATGTGGAACCTGAGGAACCGCTTGAACGGCGCCTGGATCACCAGCCCACAGGAGGAGCACGGCGGCGGGTTCTATTACGACGGCGTCCACACCTTCTTCCCCTTCGTTCCACCCGAAGAATACTTCGACGATCATCCCGAATACTATTCTCTCATCGATGGGGAACGGCAATGGGAGTACGCTCAACTCTGTCTGACGAACGAGGATGTGCTCGAGATCGTGATCGGACAAGTCCGCCAGCGGTTCGAGGCGGTCCCGGATGCCGACGTGGTGAGCGTCTCTCAAAACGACTGGCGTAACCCGTGCCAGTGCGAACCTTGCCAGGCAATCGCGGAAGAAGAAGGCAGCGAGGCCGGTCCCTTGCTTCATTTTGTCAACCAAGTGGCGGACGCCATCCGCGATGACTATCCGGATCGCTATGTGGGCACGCTCGCCTATCAATACACCCGGACGCCCCCGGAAAACATTGTCCCGCGTGACAATGTGGCCATCCGCCTATGCAGCATCGAATGCTGCTTCAGCCATACGCTGGAAGAGTGCGATGCGGGCCAGAACGAGGCCTTCGCCGAAGATATCCGGGGATGGCAAGAGCTGACGGACAACCTGTTCATCTGGAATTACACCACCAATTTCGCCCATTACCATCAGCCGCATCCCAATCTGCGTTCGTTGCGCCCGAATATTCAGTTCTTCGAGGAACACGATGTCCAGGGCGTTTTTGAACAAGGCAATTACAACGGCGCCGGCCACGGCGAGATGGCGCCGCTGCGCAACTACTTGCTAGCGCGGTTCCTCTGGGATCCCGAGCGGGACTACGAGACGGCGCTAAACGAATTCCTTGACCTATACTATGGCGGCGCCGCGCCGCACGTCCGGGAGTACATCGAGTTCACCCACGATCGCGCCGAAGAAGGCAACCACCACTTCTATTTCAATGCCCCCCCGCCAACAGACGAGTATTTCCGGGGCGATTTCGTGGAGCAGGCCCACGCCCTGTTTGACGCGGCCGAGGCTGCCGTGGAAGACGCTCCGGCGTACATGGAGCGAGTCCGCATCCTGCGCTTGCCGGTGCTGTATGTCGAGATTTCACAGGCGCTGGAAGCCGGCCCCGAACACGTGGATGCTGCCCGCATCCGGGAGGCCATCGACGCGTTCTTCGCCATGGTGGACGAGTATGGCATCGACTTAATCAATGAACACACCCCGATGGACGAGTTCCGCGAACGGTGCATGCAGTCCGCGGTCTATCAAGCCGCACACTGAATACCGGCTTTCAAGAATTCCAGCCCCTGGGCTCCGATTCGCGGAGTTTCCGGGAAGAAAATGGACACCCGTATGGCAAAAAACCATCCTATGGATGCCAGTAACGCGCAACACATCCTTGCCGAGTATCTGAACGAGCTGAAGATGATACGGACCACGGGCGCGGGCGTTCCGGAAACCTCCTATTACCCTGCGCTGTCCAACCTGTTCAACGCGGTGGGTAAGACACTCAAGCCCGTGGTCCGTTGCATCATCAACATTAAGAATCAAGGCGCGGGTTTGCCCGATGGCGGACTGTACACCGCCGATCAATTCCAGCGCCAAACCGACGCTTCCCCCAAGGAGGGGCAGCTCCCGGCGCGGGGTGCTATTGAGGTCAAGGGCGCGAAGGCGGATGTGAACGCCATCGCCCACAGCCAGCAGGTCAAGGATTACTTGGGCCGGTATGGCATCGTGCTGGTGACCAACCTGCGTGAATTCATGATTGTCCAGCAAGGCGCCAACGGCGAACCCGAGCCGCTGGAAACCTTCGCTTTGGCGGGAGATGAAGAGACGTTCTGGACCCAGACGGTACCGCATCCGCGGCGCTCGGCCCGGGAGTGCGGGGAGCCGTTTATCGAGTTCATCAAGCGGGCCTGCCTTCACGCCGCGCCTTTGACCAATCCGAAAGACGTGGCGTGGTTCCTGGCCTCGTATGCGCGCGACGCCTTGTTCCGGGTGGAGCGCCAAAAACAACTCCCGGCCCTGCAAGCAGTCCGCTCCGCCCTGGAAGAGGCGCTGGGCATGAGATTCAGTGGCGATAAGGGCGAGCATTTCTTCCGTTCCACGCTGGTGCAAACCCTCTTCTATGGCGTCTTCGCCGCGTGGGTTCGCTGGCATAAGGACAATCCCCGGCCCGGCGCAACGTTCGGTTGGCGGATGGCGGAATGGTCCCTGCACGTGCCATTCATCCAGACCTTGTATCACCAGGTCGCCGCGCCCAATCAGCTCGGTCAACTGGGGCTGGTGGAGGTGCTGGACTGGACAGCAAGCGTTCTGAACCGGGTGGATCGCGCCGCGTTCTTCAAGGATTTCGACGACGAACACGCGGTGCAGTACTTCTATGAGCCTTTCCTTGAAGCCTTTGACCCGCAACTGCGCAAAGAGCTTGGCGTATGGTATACGCCGCCGGAAATCGTTCAGTACCAAGTGGCTCGTGTGGACCGGGTCCTGCGCGATGAACTGAACTTGCCCAACGGACTGGCCGATCCCAACGTTATTGTGCTGGATCCCTGTTGCGGCACGGGCGCATACCTCGTGGAGGTGTTGCATCGTATCGCGGACACGTTACGCGACAAGGGCGGCGACGCGCTGGTGGCGTCCGACTTGAAACAAGCGGCGATGAACCGCGTCTTCGGCTTTGAGATCATGCCCGCGCCGTTCGTGATTTCCCACCTGCAACTCTCGTCCCTGCTCCAGAACCAGGGCGCGCCGCTGGCCCACGAAAAAGCCGAGCGCGCGGGCGTCTACCTTACAAATGCCCTCACGGGCTGGGAACCGCCCACGGGCGTCAAGGCCACGCTTTCGTTGCCCTTTCCCGAGCTGGCCGAGGAGCGGGACGCCGCCGAGCATGTGAAGCGCGAAAAGAAGATATTGGTGGTGTTGGGTAATCCGCCCTACAACAGCTACGCGGGCGTAAGTCCCGAGGAAGAGCAAGGGTTGGTGGAGCCGTACAAGACCAATCTCAATAAGCCTTCCCGGGAAGGAGGATGGGGCATCCGGAAATTCAATCTGGACGACTTGTACGTCCGCTTCTTCCGCTTAGCCGAGCGGCGCATCGCCGAAATGAGCGGTAAGGGCGTCGTGTCGTTCATCTCCAACTTCTCCTACCTGGGCGATCCCTCGTTCGTGGTTATGCGCCAACGATTCCTCAGCGAGTTCGACAAGCTTTGGTTCGATTGCATGAACGGTGACAGCCGCGAAACAGGCAAGGTGACCCCTGAGGGCAAACCCGATCCATCCGTCTTCTCCACCGACTACAACCGGGAAGGCATCCGGGTGGGCACCGCCGTTTCCGTCATCGTCCGCAAGCCTAAGCGCCGGAAACAGCCAGAGGTTCGCTTCCGGCATTTCTGGGGTCAGAACAAACGCGCCGAACTAGTGCACAGTCTGAACGCCAAGGACTTCAACGCGGCCTATACGCTCCCCGTTCCACGCCCAGAGAACCGGTATTCCTTCCGGCCCGAAAACATTGCTGCGGAATACACGGCGTGGCCGAAAATGGCGGACCTGTGTTGGCTGACGCCGTTGAATGGTCTGATGGAAAAGCGTGGGTCCGCGCTGATCGACAGTGACCGCCACATCCTTGAAACACGGATGCGGGACTACTTCGACGCTGAGCTATCGTGGGAAGAGTATGCGGCTCGGCATGGCGCACTCACCGGCGATGCGGCGGGTTTCGACGCGAAAAGCGCGCGAACGAAAGCGATTGGACTCGAATGCTTCGATGCGGACAGGATACGCCGTTATGCGCTTCGGCCCTTCGATACACGTTGGTGCTATTACACGGCGGTCAACCCCATTTGGAATCGCGCTCGCCCGGCGCTGTGGCGGCAGTGTTTCGAGGGCAATGCGTTTCTGCTGACGCGCCCGGCTGGCGTAGCCGAACCTGAAGGCGCGCCTTTCAGTTTCACGTGTTGCCTGAGCGATAACGATTATCAGCGGGGCCACGCGTATTGCTTTCCATTGCAAATCAATCGGACGGACGGTAACGGCGACGGAAGCGAACTCTTTGACGGAGGAACACCCCGCGCGAATCTTTCCAAGCCCGCCCGGCAATATCTGACCGCGCTCGGGATCAAGGATCCTGACGCAAACGCGCATACGGCAGGGCTCATCTGGATGCACGCCCTCGCGATCGGCTACAGTCCGGCTTACCTGAACGAGAACGCCGACGGCATCCGGCGGGATTGGCCGCGCATCCCCCTGCCGGCGAACCGGGAAACCTTGGAGGCGTCGGCGGCGCTGGGCGAGCAGGTCGCGGCCCTGTTGGACA